>CAZEDA010000458.1:0-3384 GCA_964510915.1 uncultured Rhodocyclaceae bacterium
TGGACATTCCGTAGTCATCCCGTCACAATGCCGGGTTAGCCTTTCTCGTTCCCTCCCCAGCGCGCCCGCGCGAGGACTGCCCATCGTGACCCGAGCCATCCGCAACATCGCCATCATCGCCCACGTCGACCACGGCAAGACCACCCTGGTCGACCAGCTGCTGCGTCAGTCCGGCACCTTTGCCGCCCACCAGCAGGTCACCGAGCGCGTGATGGACTCCAACGACCTGGAGAAGGAGCGGGGCATCACCATCCTCGCGAAGAACTGCGCCGTGCAGTACGAGGGCACCCACGTGAACATCGTGGACACCCCGGGGCACGCGGATTTCGGGGGTGAGGTCGAGCGGGTCCTGTCGATGGTGGACAGCGTGCTGCTCCTGGTGGACGCCGTGGAAGGGCCCATGCCCCAGACCCGATTCGTCACTCGCAAGGCGCTGGCGCAAGGCCTCAAGCCCATCGTGGTGGTGAACAAGGTGGACCGTCCCGGTGCCCGCGTGGACTGGGTGGTCAATCAGACCTTCGACCTCTTCGACAAGCTCGGTGCCACCGAAGAGCAGCTCGACTTTCCCGTGGTCTATGCCTCCGCCCTCCAGGGCTGGGCGAGCCGCACCGTCGGCGAAACCGGCGAGAACATGCGTCCGCTGTTCGAGGCGATCCTCGAATACGTGCCGGTGCGCGAGGCCGATCCCGAAGGCCCGCTGCAATTCCAGATCTGTTCGCTCGACTACTCCAGCTTCGTGGGCCGCATCGGCGTCGGGCGCGTCCAGCGCGGCCGCATCCGTTCCGGGCAGCAGGTCGCCGTGATGCGCGGTCCCGATTCCGAGCCGAAGATGGCCAAGGTCAATCAGGTCCTGGTGTTCAAGGGGCTGGAGCGCCAGGTCGTGGACCAGGCCGAGGCCGGGGACATCGTCCTCATCAACGGTGTGGAAGAAGTGGGTATCGGCGTCACCATCTGCGATCCGCAGAAGCCGGAAGCGCTTCCGCTGCTGCGCGTGGACGAACCCACGCTCACCATGAATTTCCTGGTCAACACGTCGCCGATGGCCGGGCGCGAAGGCAAGTACGTCACATCCCGCCAGATCCGCGAACGCCTCGAGCGCGAGCTGATGAGCAACGTGGCGCTGCGCGTGGAGTTCAGCGCCGACTCCGACACCTTTGTCGTGTCCGGCCGCGGGGAACTGCACCTCACGATCCTGCTGGAAAACATGCGTCGCGAAGGCTACGAACTCGCGGTGGGTCGCCCGCGCGTCGTGACGCGCATGGTCGATGGCGAAAAGCACGAGCCGTTCGAAATGCTCACCGTCGACGTGGACGAGAACAATCAGGGTCAGGTCATGGAAGAGCTCGGCCGCCGTCGCGGCGAGATGCTCGACATGCAGCCGGACGGCAAGGGGCGCGTGCGTCTCGAGTACCGGATTCCCGCCCGGGGCCTCATCGGCTTCCAGGGCGAGTTCATGACCATGACGCGCGGCACCGGCATCATGAGCCACGTGTTCGACAACTACGCGCCGGTGAAGGGTGACATCGCCGAGCGTCGCAATGGCGTGCTGATCTCGCAGGACGAAGGCGAGGCCGTGGCCTACGCGCTGTGGAAGCTGCAGGAGCGCGGACGCATGTTCGTCTCTCCCGGCGAGCCGCTGTACGAAGGCATGGTGATCGGCATCCACTCGCGCGACAACGACCTCGTGGTCAATCCGGTCCGCACGAAGCAGCTCACCAACGTCCGCGCATCCGGCAAGGACGAGGCGATCAATCTCACGCCGCCCATCCAGCTCACGCTGGAATCCGCGATCGAGTTCATCGGTGACGACGAGCTCGTGGAGATCACGCCCAAGTCCATCCGCATCCGCAAGCGTCACCTCAAGGAACACGAGCGCAAGCGCGCGTCCCGCGAGTCGGCGGAAGTCGCGGCCTGATCTCCCCTGCGTTCGAACGGTCGACGAGCCGACTCAGGCTCGTCGCCATTGCCCGACGTTCCGCCCGTTCACGTGACGGCACGCGTCACGCCTGCCACGCAAGTGTTGTGTCGGTCGACGCTCGCCGACCGTAAAGCTCCGTCGCAACCTCTGTAGCACCCACCGACACCTCGGCCAATCTTCCTTTTCGGATCAACGTACCGCCATGCGGGTCATGCGGCGGTGATGCAACTCGATTGCTCCTATGATGCCTGCGCCAACGCGGTGCACGCCGGCCCGGGTCCTGCTACAGGGACCCAGCCCCTGGGAATAGTTCCCTGAGTCGGCCAAAGTCCATAGGAGTGCACCTGTGATTCGTACCAATCGCCTGTCCTGGCATCGTGGTGAAGGTCGCCCGTTTGCCATTCGCCCTTTTCTCGCCGTTCTGTCCGGGCTTGTCCCGCTGACCGCGATGGCGCTCATGTCAGGGCCGGCTCAGGCGGCGACGGATGGCGTGGTCGTCGAGAACGGGATCGTCGGATATGTGAAGGGCCGGATTCTCGTGAAGGCCAGACCGGGGCTGTCCGGCGCGGCGCTCGACAAGGAACTCAAGGTTCACGGCGGGACGCGCGTCGGGCACATCAAGGCGATCGATGTCCACATCGTCGAACTGCCGGGCAACGCCAACGAGCAGGCCATTGCGAAGCTGCTCGCGAAGAATCCGAAGTTCAAGTACGCCGAACTGGATCTCGTGGTCAAACCTTCACTGAGCACGAACGATCCGTATCTCGCGAGTGCATGGCACCTCGCGAAGATCGGTGCGCAAACCGCGTGGGATTCCTCGACGGGAACGGGCGTGACGATCGCCATTCTCGACACTGGCGTGAACGGGGCGCATCCGGATCTCGCCGGAAATCTGGTCCCAGGGTGGAACGTTTACGACAACAACAACAATACGGCCGATGTCTACGGCCACGGTACCGCCGTGGCAGGGATCGCTGCGGCTGCGGGCAACAATTCTGCCGGAGCGGCCGGTCTCGCCTGGAGTGCCAAGATCATGCCGGTGCGCGTGTCGGCCCCGGATGGGCTCGCGTCCTACAGCGCCATGGCCAATGGCATCACCTGGGCTGCGGACAACGGCGCCAAGGTGGCGAATCTGAGCTACCAGACGGTGGCGGGGAGCGCCACGGTGTCCAATGCGGCTGCCTATCTGCGCGGCAAAGGCGGCGTGCTCATCGTTTGCGCAGGCAATTCCGGCGTGCAGGAAGCCTATGCGGCGGACAGCAATCTCACCGCGGTGTCGGCGACTACGTCCACCGACGCGATCGCGACGTTCTCGAGCTTCGGCACGTTCGTGGACATCGCCGCGCCGGGCGCAGGCGTCTACCTCACGACCAGCAGCGGCTCTTACTCGACCGGCAGCGGGACTTCGTTCGCCAGCCCGATCGTCGCAGGCGTCTACGCCCTGATGATGACGGCCAATCCGCGTC
>CAZEDA010000459.1:0-3381 GCA_964510915.1 uncultured Rhodocyclaceae bacterium
TCCTGTCCACGGCCTCCTGCCAGTCCCGCATCACCTACATCGACGGCGACAAGGGTGAACTGCTGTACCGCGGCTACCCCATCGATCAGCTGGCACGCCAGTGCGACTTCCTCGAGGTCTGCCATCTCATTCTGTACGGCGAACTGCCCACGCCGGACCAGAAGGCCGAGTTCGACAAGCGCGTCACGCGGCACACGATGGTGCACGAGCAGATGCACTTCTTCACCCGCGGCTTCCGCCGGGACGCCCACCCGATGGCCGTGCTCACCGGCCTGTGCGGCGCGATGTCGGCGTTCTACCCGGACTCCATGAACCTCAATGACGCCAAGGAGCGCGACATCTCGGCGATCCGTCTGATCGCGAAGATGCCCACCCTGGTGGCCATGGCCTACAAGTACAGCAAGGGCGAGCCCTACATCTACCCGCAGAACAGCCTGACCTACACGGCGAACTTCATGCGGATGATGTTCGCCACCCCGTGCGAGGACTACGAGGTCAACGACGTGCTCGTGCGTGCGATGGACCGGATCTTCATCCTCCACGCCGACCACGAGCAGAACGCCTCCACCTCCACGGTGCGCCTGTGCGCGTCGTCGGGCACGAACCCCTTCGCCGCCATCGCGGCGGGCGTGGCGTGTCTCTGGGGTCCCGCCCATGGCGGCGCCAACGAGGCGGCGCTCAACATGCTCTACGACATCCAGAACCAGGGCGGACTCGCCAAGATCGGGCAGTTCATCGAACAGGTGAAGGACAAGAACTCCGGCGTGCGCCTGATGGGCTTCGGTCACCGGGTCTACAAGAACTACGACCCCCGCGCCAAGCTGATGCGCGAGACCTGCCACGAAGTGCTGGGCGAACTGGGCCTGCACGACGACCCGCTGTTCAAGCTGGCCATGGCGCTCGAAAAGATCGCCCTGGAAGACGACTACTTCGTGAGCCGCAAGCTCTACCCGAACGTGGACTTCTATTCGGGCATCGTCCAGAAGGCGATCGGCATCCCGGTGTCGCTGTTCACCGCCATCTTCGCGCTGGCCCGTACCGTGGGCTGGATCGCGCAGCTGAACGAGATGATCGCCGACCCCGAGTACAAGATCGGGCGTCCCCGGCAGCTGTACCTCGGCGCGGGCTCGCGCAACATCGTCCCCCTGGCGCAGCGGGGCTGACACCGCCGCCCGGAACCTCTCACGGAGGAATGCACACCATGATGAAGGACCTGCTGTCGAGTTCGTACCTGTTCGGGACCAACGCAGCCTACATCGACGAGCTGTACGAAGCCTACCTGCAGGGGCAGGAGGACATCGCCCCGGAATGGAAGCGCTACTTCGACCAGATGCAGGTCCAGCCCGGCGCGCGGGACGTGCCCCATGAGCCGGTCCGCGAGCTGATCGCGAAGATCGCGCGCGAGCGCAGCTCGGGCGGCCGTTCCAGCCTTGCCCCGGCGGAACTGGCGGAACTCGGCCGCAAGCAGGCTGCCGTGTTCCAGCTGGTGAGCTCCTACCGGTTCCTCGGTGTTCGTCACGCCACGCTCGATCCCCTCAAGCGGATGGAGCGGCCTGAGGTTCCGGAGCTCGATCCCGCGAGCCACGGCCTCACGGAGGCCGATCTCGATCGCGTGTTCGACACCGGCACCCTCGTCGGTCCTCAGCAGGCGACGCTGCGCGACATCATCAAGGCACTGAAGGAGACGTACTGCGGGACCATCGGTCTCGAGTACATGCATATCACCGATACCGCCCAGAAGCGCTGGCTCCAGCAGCGCTTCGAGGGACCGCGGTCGCGGGCCTCGCTGGCCCCGGACTACAAGCTCCACGTGCTGGAGCGGCTCACTGCGGCGGAAGTCCTCGAGAAGTACCTGCACACCAAGTACGTCGGGCAGAAGCGCTTCTCGCTGGAAGGTGGCGACAGCCTCATTCCCATGCTCGACAACCTCCTCCAGCGGGCTGGTCAGCAGGGCGTGCAGGAACTCGTGATCGGCATGGCCCACCGCGGGCGCCTCAATGTGCTCGTCAACACGCTGGGCAAGATTCCGCAGGACCTCTTCCTCGAGTTCGAAGGCAAGAAGGCCCAGGATCTGCCGGCGGGCGACGTCAAGTATCACCAGGGCTTCTCCAGCGATGTGATGACCCCGGGCGGCCCGATGCACGTGACGCTCGCGTTCAACCCGTCGCACCTCGAGATCGTCAATCCCGTGGTCGAGGGCTCGGTGCGCGCGCGTCAGCATCGCCGTCGCGACCGCGAAGGCCGGCAGGTGCTGCCGGTGCTGATCCATGGCGACGCCGCCTTTGCCGGCCAGGGTGTCGTGATGGAAACGCTGAACCTGTCCCAGACTCGCGGCTACGGCACGGGCGGGACGGTTCACATCATCGTGAACAACCAGATCGGCTTCACCACGTCCGATCCGCGCGACACGCGCTCCACCATTTACTGCACCGACGTCGCCAAGATGGTCGAGGCGCCGGTCATCCACGTGAACGGTGACGACCCCGAGGCCGTGATCTTCGCCGTCGAGGCCGCGATGGACTTCCGGACGCAGTTCCAGAAGGACGTGGTGGTGGATCTCGTCTGCTTCCGCAAGCTCGGCCACAACGAGCAGGACGAGCCGATGGTCACGCAGCCGCTGATGTACAAGATCATCAGCCAGCACCCCGGCACGCGGAAGCTCTATGCCGACCGTCTCGTGGCCGAAGGCGTGATGAAGGAAGGCGATGCCGAACGCTTCGTGGCGGAGTTCCGCAGTGCGCTGGACGCCGGCCACAACAACAACAAGTTCATCATCTACAACTACCGTCCGCCGTTCGCGGTGGACTGGTCGCCCTACGAGGGCTCGAAGTGGAACGACCCGGTCAACACCGGTCTCACGCGCGAGGAGCTGAGGCAGCTCTCCGACCGCCTGACGTCCATTCCCTCGCATTTCAAGCTGCATCCGCGCGTCGAGAAGGTCATCGCCGACCGTCGCCAGATGGGCCTGGGCAAGATGCCGCTCGACTGGGGCATGGCCGAGAATCTGGCGTATGCCGCGCTGCTGAAGCAGGGCTACGGCGTGCGTCTTTCCGGCCAGGATGCCGGCCGCGGCACGTTCTTCCATCGCCATGCGGTGCTGCACGACCAGAACCGCGAGCGCTGGGATGCCGGCACCTACGTGCCGCTGCAGAACATCAGCGAGAACCAGCCTGATTTCCTCGTGATCGACTCCACGCTGTCCGAAGAGGCGGTACTCGGTTTCGAGTACGGCTACGCGACGGCCTCGCCCGGTGAGCTCGTCATCTGGGAAGCGCAGTTCGGCGACTTCGCCAACGGCGCGCAGGTCGTGATCGACCAGTTCATCGCGTCCGGCGAAGTGAAGTGGGGCCGGCTGTGCGGTCTGGTGATGATGCTGCCGCA
>CAZEDA010000460.1:0-3372 GCA_964510915.1 uncultured Rhodocyclaceae bacterium
AACTTAGCAACATTTCTTGAGAACCGAAAGTCCCCATAACATCGCCCAGTCGATTGCATCCCCTCGGCCAGGTTTCTCTACGCCTTTGGCCGTTTTCCCAAGGCCGGTTGGCTCTCTGTCATACACCGACCACCTCCGCGCGCGCCCGAATCGAGCCCTAAGCATGTTGGTGACTTTCAGCGCCAAAGGCCCTCCCAGCGCTCAGTCGCCTTCTCCGCGGCGGCTCCCGGTCACGGGGACCACCGGCTGAACTCATCTCCGCTTCTCCAGCAGCGGATTCCTCTTCTGCAGGAGTGCTCTGGCATCGTCGAGGATCGCGGCGGGTACGCTCGCCAGCCGGGCGGACTTCGGGTCAAGGTACAGCGCGACGGCCGCGGCCTCCGTTCGGATGGAAGGCTCCTCGGCGTAGCGGGCGATGAACGCATGCGACCAGCTCGTGGGCCATGAGCGGGCGCTACGCGCGGCGAGGTCCTGCAGCAACGCGAGGTAGCGTTTGTCCTGACTCTGCCGATACAGATCCTCCGCGGTTTCCAATACGAGGTAGAGCGCGGGAATCGGGTTCGACCCGAACCTTGGCAACTCGACGAGCGCCTCCCACACGGCCTGCGAGGCGGCGTCGGGTTGTCCCTCCGCATGGGCGACGGTCGCCTTGGCGAGGAGGTAGTAGGTATCGACATAGCCTACGTGGCGACGGTCGTCGAGCAGTCGTTTCGCTTCGGCGAGCTGTCCCGAGTTCACCAGCGCGCTCACCAGGGGTGGCAGTGCGTAGCCCCACACTTGAGTCATCGCCGCCTCTGACCGCGATGACCGATACACCGGTTGCAGCACGCGCAGCGCTTCCTGGTAGTCGCCGCTGCGCTTGGCCGCGTAGCCGCGGGCGATGGAGGTGTGGACCTGCGCGATGGAGCCGGAGGCCCTGCGGATCAGTTCCAGGTCCTCGGCGGTCGGCGTGCGGTCCACGGTGAGTGTTTCGATCGCGAGCCACGAGCGCATCCACTCCTGCGTCTCGGCGTCGACCTCGGGAAACCGCCACGCCTCGATGGCCTTGCGAGTCGCCGCAGCGTCGCCGCCTGCCATGCGAAGCCGCGCCGCCTGAACCCGAACGGGCCACGCGCTCCGATCCTCGCGAAGGATGGTCTGGAGATCGTCATCAATATCGGTCTTGCCGGTGATTACCTCGAACCATGTGGCGATGGCGAGAGCCGTGAAGTCCTCGTAACGCTCGTGGAGGCTCCGTTCGATCTGTGCGGCAGCCTTCCAGTCCTGATCGAAGGTGGCGAGCATTCGTGTCGCCCGGATCGCTCTCCAGGATCCTGACCGATAGCTGTCGGACCACTCGGCAAACAGTTTGCTCAATGCCACCTCCCCCACTTCCCAGAAGGTTCCAGCCGCCTCGCCGGCGTAGTTGGAGAGCGTCACGGGGTTCTCGCTGTTCTGGTGGCTCGTCAGCCACTCCTCCAGCATCCGCCGCGCATCGTGCGGGCGTCGCATGCGCAGGAGCACATCCGCTGCGCGAGTGCGAGTCCTCCAGTCGTTCGCGCCCATGTTCATCTGCTGCTGGAGGAACGCGAGCTCGCGGGCCGGGTCGTCCCAGCCATCCACCACCATGTTCTCCAGGGACGTGCGGGACGGGTGCCCGCGAAAGCGCGTCCCCAGCCCTGCGAGCATCTCGGCGCGTGCGCGCTCACGCTCTTCCTCGGGCGACAACTCGGTCGCGTGGCGCAGATACTCGAATCGCACCGTGCTCGTGTTGGCCGCGCGGAGGTATAGCCGCTTGGCTTCGTCCCGGGTTTCGCTGTGCTGCCAGAGCCCGTTCGCGCGGGCGACGAGTTGCGCGGGCGCTTCGGGTTCGTCACGCCATTCGATGGCGATGCCGTGTTTGTCCGCGAGGTACTCGCCGATGGGCGAGTAGGCGTCTTCGAAGGCGAGCTGCTTTCTCGCAATCTCGAGGGCGGCACCACGGTGCAGCGAGTCGAACCACCCGGCGTCGGGGCCGCCCGCTCGGGACGCCGCCACGGTGTACTGCGCGAGGATGGCGGGGTGACGCCGCAGCGCCGGCTCGAGCGCCGCGGCCTCCTCCAGAGCGGCATCGGGCAGCCCCTGCTTCGTGACTCTCGTGGACAGATCACCGAATGCCGACGCTCGGCTGATGGCGAACAGCACCTCGATCAGATCGCGGCGGGAGACGCGGTCGATCGACTCGCGGCGCCATTCCTCTCCGTGGGTTCGCCACGCCGGCTCGAAGAGGAGTTCGGTCGTACCCGCCTGATCCGGGTACAGACGTCGGATCCACCCGAGCCATGGAATGCGCGTCAGAGCGCGGAGGACATGCGTCCGTGCGGTCACGAGGCTGTCAGCGATACCGAGGTGCGCGAGTTCGTCTGCCACGAGGCGCGCCGACTCGCCATGGTCCCAGTCTTCGGTGCCGAGCTCGTGATGAAAGAATGCCGTGTACCGCGGCATCGCGTTCAGCAGTTCCGCGCGGCGATCTTCTGCGCTCCCTTTCTGGTCGTACCACCAGCGCAGCCGCTCGAGTGCAATGCGATCGATCAGTGCCGACCAGGGCGAGGTGATGCCGCCGGCGGCCTCCATCGCACCGGGCAGGTCCCCCCGGGACAAGGCGAGCACCGAACGGGCTTCGGGCGTCTCGACAGGGGTGACGAGACTCTCTGCGAGGACTCTTCGGCCCAGAGCCAGCCACGCCCGGGCCGAGCGCATCCGAACCTCCGGGTCATTGCTGTCGGCATTTCGCAATGCCACGATCGATCGGAGCCAGAGGGCTCGCGCCTCCGGCATGTTCTGCGGGGTGTAGGCGGCGAGCAGTTGAAGACGCTCGGCGCGTTCGCGTGCGTCGCCCGTGTCTGCGGCGAGCCCGGTCGGATCGGGAGGGACGTCGCTTCTCGCTTTCGCCACGGGTGCGGGCGGGGCCGATGATCGCGCCGGTATCGCCAGCTTCGAGATCGCAGCCGGAAGTTCACGCCATGCCGCTTGCTCGGGCGGTGACTCGTCGGACCACGGCAGGCGCTGCCATCTGGTTTCCGTGGCAGGCACCCATTTCCCGGAGGCGTCCCGGGCCGTCGTCCGAAGAAAGAGCGAGAACGCCTGACCGTCACGGGTGAGGTTGGCTTCGGTCCGGACAATCCACTTCGCATCGACTCGCCCTGCCAGCGCTTCCACGGCATAGTCGTCGAAGCGTCGGCGATGCTCACCAAGCGCTCGACGCGCGAGATCGGGGTCGGTCACACAGAGGCCCGTGCGATCCGCAACCCGCGCAGCCAGCATGAACGTGATCGCATCGCGGGCGATCCGGTCCACGGAACGCGGGCCCGCTTCGGTCGGCACCACGAGAATGTCGCATCGGCTCCCCGACAG
>CAZEDA010000461.1:0-3364 GCA_964510915.1 uncultured Rhodocyclaceae bacterium
GCCCGCGAGTTCGGCAGCTTCGTGGCAGGCATTCCGGCGCCGCTCGGCATCGGTACGGTGCAGCTCGAAGGAGGCGGTTCGGTGCAGGGCTTCGTCTGCGAAGCCGTGGCGGCCGATGGCGCCGAAGACATCACCGCGCTGGGGAGCTGGCGAGCTTTCGTGAAGCGGTGAAGTCGCGGCGCCACGGCGCCGCCCCTGGGCAGGCGCGAGCTGCAGCATGGTCTGCGGCTTCCGCCTCCCGTCGTATTGGCAATCCCTAAGCGATCGATAAGTCCCCTCGCGACATCATGGGTCCCTGTCGCGACGGGCAGTCCCGCCCCGTCCGGCACCTCCGATCCGCGGGATATGGGAGAGATCCATGCATCGTTGCCACGCAGCCTGCTTCGGCTTTGCCGTCTTCGCCGCCTTCGCCACCACCGTGCACGCCGGCGAGCGTATCCCCGTCAAGGGCGCGTACGCTGCAGTCAACAAGGGGCAGATGATCGAAGTCGGTCCCAACCACGTGATGATCGCCGCGTATGCGGAAGGCCTCGGCTACATCCTCGAAGGCGCCGGCGCGGCCACGCCGATGCAGCATGCGGCGGGCCCCTGCGCGGGATCGATCGAGATCCGGAATGGCTCGGCGAAGGGCAGCGGCTATTGCGTCCGCAAGACTCCGCAGGGTGCCAAGTGGATCGTCACCTGGTCGGTGGACCCGGATCTGTCGAAGGGTCTGCGCGGCACTTTCGACATTCAGGGCGTCGAAGGCGCAGCCATGGGCTGGAAGGGCGGCGGCACGTGGGGGCCGACGGTCGACACCACTCCCACCTCGTACATCAATCCCTTCTCCGGTTACCTGGAAAAGCCCTGACGTCCGGGTGACGCAAGGCCCGCATCTTGTGCGCGATGTGCGCGGGGGATGCGGTCCTTTTCCGGTCAGGGTCGACGCCCGGTCGGCACGAACCTCCGGTTGCAGAATCAGCTTGCCGGATTCGGGCACGCCGCGCGTGTTCGCAGTGCCGGTCAGGCCTTCCGCCCGCGGGTTCTCGCAGGGCCCGAACGGACAGGCACGTTCGGCGAATCGTGGCTTTGCCGAAGGACATCCAGCGCATCCAGCACGATGCGCACGCGGGGCGGCAACAGACGTGTGGACGGCACCACCGCGCTGATCGGCATCGCGGGAGGGCGGTGGCTCTCCATGACTTCCACCAGTTCTCCCCGCGCCAGTTCGTCCGCCGCCATGTAGTCCGGGATCTGCGTGATGCCGAGGCCCAGCGCCGCAGCTCTCGCCAGCCCCTCGCCGTCGTTGATCTGCGCGCAGTGGTCCGGATGCAGCTCGACCACGCGTCGCCCTTCGCGCAGTTGCCACGGCCGGTCCCGGCCCGAACTCGGCATGCGAAACACCACGGAGCGGTGCCTCGAGAGATCTTCGATCCGCTTCGGTGTTCCGTGCTCGGCGAGGTAGTCGGGACTCGCCACGAGGATCAGCTGCTGCCAGTCGATGCGGCGGGCGACGAGCCGCGAGTCCTGCAGCGGCCCGACGCGAATGGCGAGGTCCAGGCCGTCGCGAATCAGATCGGCGTACGCGTCCTGCAGCCGGATATCCAGATGCAGCTGGGGATGCTCGAGGACCAGCCTGGCGAGAATCGGCATGACGACGCGGCGTCCGTACGTGATGGGCATGTCGACTCGCAAGGTGCCGGTCGCGGTGGCGCGCGTGCCGGCGGCGTCCGCCTGAAGGTCCTCCACTTCTGCGAGCACCCGTTCGCAGCGGCGGAACAGGCGTTCGCCGTCGGCCGTGAGGCTCACCTGGCGCGTCGTGCGGTGGAACAGCTTCACACCCAGGCTCGCCTCCAGCCGGGCCACGCTCTTCGCGAGTGTCGACGGGGCGCTGCCGAGATCTCTCGCTGCCGCGGCGAAGCTGCCACGGCGAGCGGTCTGGGCAAACGCGAGGAACTGCTGCAGGCCGTTCATGGGGTTCTCCGGGGCTCTGTGGCGATTGACGACATTTTGTCGGCAATGATACGGCGCTGCCGCATCTTCCGGAATTCTCTTCAGACGCCGACACTGCGAACCATCCGAGGCGCCCCGGACCCGACTCACCCACACAACGCAGTGACCTTTCCTCAGGAGAAAGCCATGAACGTGATCGAACAGAATCGCCCGGAAGCCAGCCCCATCCCCGGTGTCGCCCATGCGACCTGGGCCGCGCAGGGCGACGGGCTCACCCAGCTCTCGGTGTGGCGGCAGACGCTGTCGCCCGGGGCCGCCACGCCGCCCCACAGCCACGATTGCGACGAGGTGGTGCTGTGCCTCGGCGGATGGGGCGAAGTGCACGGCGGCGGCGATGTCCGGCGCTTCAGCGCGGACTGCACGGTCGTGCTGCCTGCCGGCCACGTCCACCAGATCATCAACACCGGACCGCAGCCTCTGGAGATCATCGGCGTCTTCGCGGCAACGCCGGTCGCGACGAACCTGCCGGATGGCACGGCGTTGCAGCTGCCTTGGCGGAATTGACCGGGCATATCGTGACGGTTCTCCGGGTCGCACGATGGTGACGACGGCAGTGGAGGGCGAGCCCGCACCCGGATCGCATGCCGGGTGCGGAACACGCCTGCCGCGCCTGGCGGTACAGTCGCGACTGCGTTCACAACGGAGAAGCCCATGGATCTCAAGCTCACCGGGCGTCGCGCCCTCGTCACCGGTTCCACCGCGGGTATCGGCTACGCCATGGTCCTCGGGCTCGCGCAGGAAGGAGCGCACGTCACCCTGACGGGTCGCACCCAGGCGGCGGTCGACGCCTCCCTCGCCCGGTTGCGCGCAGCGGTCCCCGGCGTCGTGGCTGATGGCGTGGCCGCCGACTGCGCAACCGCCGAAGGTGCGGAAATTGTGTTTGCGCGCGTAGCCACAGTGGACATCCTCATCAACAACCTCGGCATCTACGAGCGCAAGCCGTTCTTCGACATCCCGGATGCCGACTGGCAAAGACTGTTCGACGTGAATGTCATGTCGGGCGTGCGCTTCGCGCGTCACTACACGCCGGCGATGAAAGACCGCGGCTGGGGGCGGGTACTGTTCGTATCGAGCGAATCCGGACTCAACATTCCGCGGGAGATGGTCCACTACGGCATGACGAAGGCCGCGCAGCTCGCGATCTCGCGCGGACTCGCGATCGAAATGGCGGGCACCGGCGTGACGGTGAATACGCTGCTGCCGGGTCCGACTCGCACCGAGAACTCCGAGAAGCTTCGCGCGGAACGGGCGAAAGCCGCCGGTATGACCGTGGCGGAGCTCGAGGCCGACTTCTTCGTGACCTTCCGGCCGACTTCCCTCATCCGGCGCTTCGCGACCGCGGAGGAAGTGGCGAATCTGGCGGTGTATCTGT
>CAZEDA010000462.1:0-3360 GCA_964510915.1 uncultured Rhodocyclaceae bacterium
TCCTCGCGGAGACCGTCAACGACCGGCAGCTGCGCGCCTACGACACGATCATCGTCGACGAGGCGCACGAGCGCAGCCTCAACATCGACTTCCTGCTGGGCTACCTGCGTCAGCTCATGGAGAAGCGGCCGGAACTCAAGATCATCATCACCTCGGCGACCATCGATGCCGAGCGCTTCTCCCGACACTTCGCGGATGCCCCCGTGGTCGAGGTCTCGGGGCGCCTGTATCCGGTGGAGGTCCGGTATCGGCCCATCGCCGAGACGGAGGAAGGCGAGATGCCCGACATCGCCGAGGCCATCGGGGATGCGCTCGATTCACTCTTCGCTTCCGACGGCCCCGGCGATGCCCTGGTGTTCCTTCCCGGGGAGCGCGAGATCCGCGAGACGGCGGAGTACCTGCGCAAGCATCCGGTCGGCCGGCTCCGCGGCGGCGGTGCCGGCGTCGACATCCTGCCGCTGTTCGCACGGCTGTCGGCGCAGGAGCAGGACCGCGTGTTCAAGCCCGACGTGGGGCATCGGGTCGTGCTGGCGACCAACGTTGCCGAGACCTCGCTTACGGTGCCGCGCATCCGGTACGTCGTGGATCCGGGCCTCGCCCGCGTCAACCGCTACAGCTATCGCAACAAGGTGGAGATGCTCCAGGTGGAGCCCATCTCGCGGGCTTCGGCCAATCAGCGCGCCGGGCGTTGCGGTCGCGTGATGAGCGGCGTGTGCGTGCGGCTCTACGGCGAGGAAGAGTTCGCACTGCGGCCGGACTACACGGACCCGGAGATTCTCCGGTCGTCGCTCGCGTCCGTGATCCTGCGCATGAAGGCGCTCAGGCTGGGCGAGCCCGAGTCCTTCCCGTTCGTGGAAGCGCCGCTGCCGAAGATGATCGCCGACGGCTACCAGCTGCTGACCGAGCTCGGCGCCGTGGACGAGGCGCGCAACCTGACGGCGGTAGGCTCGCAGCTCGCCAAGCTGCCGATCGATCCTCGCATCGCCCGCATGATCGTCGAGGCGAAGAAGCAGGGCTGCCTGCGGGAAGTGCTGATCATCGCGTCCGCGCTGTCCGTGCAGGATCCGCGCGACCGTCCGCTCGACAAGCAGGAAGCCGCCGATTCCGCCCATGCCCAGTTCGTCGACGAGCGCTCGGACTTCCTCGCGTATCTGCGCATGTGGGAGCTGTACGACGAGCTGCTGAAGCACAAGAAGTCCTCGCGCAAGCTCCAGCAGGACTGTCGCGATCACTTCCTGTCGTGGCTGCGGCTGCGCGAATGGCGTGACCTGCACGGACAGCTGCACGCGCTCGTGTCGGAGATGGGCTGGCACGAGAACGACAAGCCTGCGGGCTACCCGGAGATCCACAAGGCCCTGCTCGCCGGCCTGCTCGGCAACATCGGCATGAAGACCGAGGACGGCGACTATCTCGGCGCGCGCGGCATCCGCTTCCATGTGTTCCCCGGCTCCGCGCTGAGGCGCAAGCAGCCCAAGTGGGTGATGGGCGCCGAGCTCACCGAGACCGCGCGCCTGTATGCCCGATGCGTCGCGGCCATCGAGCCCGACTGGGTCGAGCAGCTCGGGCCGCATATCGCCCACAAGCACTACTTCGATCCGCACTGGGAGAAGAGCTCGGCCCAGGTCGTCGCGTTCGAGCGGGTGACGGTCTACGGCCTGACGGTCGTGCAGAAGCGTCGCGTGAGCTACGGTCCCATCGATCCGGTGGAGTCTCGCCGGCTGTTCATCCGCGGCGCGCTGGTGGACGGCGATGTGCAGCTCGATGCGCCCTTCCTGCGGGCGAATCGGGCCCTCGTGCGCGACGTCGAGATCCTCGAACACAAGTCGCGCCGGCACGACGTGCTCGTGGACCCGGAGACCATCGCCGAGTTCTACGGCCAGGTGGTGCCCGAAGGCATCCACAACCTCGCGGCGTTCGAGCGCTGGCGCCGCGACGCCGAGAAGGCGAATCCGCGGCTGCTGTTCCTCACGCGGGAAGTGCTGATGCGCCATGCCGCGGCCGACATCACCGCGGAGCGCTTCCCCGAGACGCTCGAGATGAACGGCGTCCGGTACAAGCTCACCTACCGCTTCGAGCCGGGTCATCCGCTCGACGGCGTCACGGCCACCGTCCCGCTGCACCTGCTCAACCAGGTCGACGAGCGGCGCTGTGAATGGCTCGTGCCCGGTCTGCTCCGGGACAAGCTGTCGCATCTGCTGAAGAGCCTGCCCAAGGGCCTGCGCAAGCATTTCGTTCCCGTGCCGCAGGCGGTCACGACCCTGCTGGACGGTCTGGAGGCGGATTCCACCCCGCTGGCCGAGGCGTTATCGGCGGCCGCACGCGCTCGTATGGGTGTGGACGTGGCGGTCGAGTCCTGGGAGGAGGAGGAACTGCCGGCCCATCTGCGCATGAACTTCCGGATCGTCGACGACAAGGGCGCGGAGGTCGCCGGCGGGCGCGATCTGCCGGCGCTCCGCCTGCAGCTCGGGGTGAAGGCGCGACGGGAGTTCACGGACAGCGCGAGGACCGCCTTCGAACGTACCGGCGCGACCCGCTGGGACTTCGGCGAGCTGCCCGAGCAGGTGGCGTTCGTCCGTGCCGGCCAGAAGCTCCTGGGCTACCCGGCCATCGTCGACGAGGGGCGCAGCGTGTCCCTCGTGCTGCTGGACACGGAGCAGGAAGCCGCCGCCGCCACCCGCAAGGGACTTCGCCGCCTGTTCCAGCTGACGGCCGTGGAGCAGGTGCGCTATGCCGCCCGCAATCTTCCCGGACTGCAGAACATGGCCCTGCAGTACACCCTGCTGGCCGACCTGCACGGCCGCGGTCAGGACAAGGCGACGGCCATGGAGAAGCTGCAGGAGGAACTGGTGGCCGCCATCTGCGACCGTGCCTTCTTCGTGGAGGAGGATCCGATCCGTACCCAGGCCGCTTTCGAGGCGAGAGTCACGAAGGCGCGCACGCGCCTCACGGAGGTGGCTTCGTCCGTATGCCGTGTGGTTGCGGAGATCCTGGGGGAGTACCACCGGCTCAGACCGCGGCTCGCCCAGCCCGGGGCGCAGGCGTGGCAGCGTCTGATGGGCGACATCCGCGCACAGCTGCAGGCGCTGCTGCCGGCGGGCTTCATCGAGACGACGCCATTTCACCGTCTGGAGCACTTTCCGCGTTACCTGAAGGCCGTCTCGACCCGGCTCGACAAGTTTCCTTCCAATCCCGCCCGGGACGCCCAGTGGGCGGACACGCTCGTGCAGTGGAACCGCCAGTGGACGCAGCGGCGCGATGCCGACCGCGCCCGCGGCGTGCGCAATCCCCGGCTGGAGGAGTTCCGATGGATGCTGGAGGAATTGCGAGTCTCCCTCTGGGCGCAGCAGCTGAAGACGCCTT
>CAZEDA010000463.1:0-3357 GCA_964510915.1 uncultured Rhodocyclaceae bacterium
TCGGGTACATCGAGATTGATGCCGCCGATGAGGTCGGCCGCGTTCTCCTTCTTCGCGAGCCATCGTGCGGCGGCCGAGGTCGCTCCGCGTTCCGACAGGGCGAACACCGAGGAGCCGCGAGCATTCGGCTTGATGAAGGCATCGGCGTGGATCGACACGAACAGATCCGCCTGGAGGTTGCGCGCCTTCACCACGCGCTCATGCAGCGCAATGAAATGATCACCGTCCCGCACGAGGACGGCCCGCATGCCGGGCTGCGCATCGATGACGGTCTTCAGTCGGCGGGCGATCGCAAGCGTGACGTCCTTTTCGAAGGTGCCGCTGTGGCCCTTCGCGCCCGGGTCTTCGCCGCCGTGACCGGCATCGATGGCGATGGTGACCAGGCGATCTACACGCATGTCGTCGGCAGGTTCGGTCTGGGCCGCTCGCATCGCCACCGACGTGGGGCGTGGCGTCTTCTCGGCCTCGGCGAGAACCGGCTTCTTCGCGGGAATCTCGGCGAGCGGGGCGGCGGACTTCGCGGAGCTGTCCGGCTTCGCAGCGGGCTCCGCATCATTCTTCGGGGCCGGCGGCATGGTGCCGGTCGATACCAGCGCCATCAGATCGTCCGGTGCGGAAGGCGGATAGAGATCGACCACCAGTCGATGCTTCGACTTGGGCGCATCAGGCGAACGGTAAGCGTGCGGCGTCGCTTCACTGCGAAGATCGAACACCACACGGACGACACCGGGCTTGAAACGTCCCACTCGCAGGGACTTCACCATCGGGTCGCCGGCGGCGAGCCGCGCAGCTGCGGCTTCGAGTGTCTTGATGCCCTTCAGCTCGGGCAGATCGAGCACGACACGATCGGGATTCGGCACGCCGAACAACTGGAACTCGAGAGGTTCGTCACTTTCGAGAACGACGCGCGTGAACTGCGACTGACTGGAGATCTGCACATCGAGCAACTGCGCAGCGAGCGCAGTGGCAGACACGCCCGCGCAGAGCGCGAGCGCAGCGACGCCGCGAGCTGCCTGAATCAGGCGAGCACGGAGGTCAACCACCGTTCTCCCCTCGGAGAGTGGGCTTCGAAGACCGCATGGCGTCCTGTGGTTCCTGTCGGATCGAGGTGAATGTCCAGATCGGATAACGGCAAAAACTCCGCCGCCTTTTGGGGCCATTCGACCACGCAGACGTCCTGGTTGCCGAAGTGTTCCAGCAGCCCGGAATCGCGAAGTTCCGACGGATGTTCGAACCTATAAAAATCAAAGTGGTACAAGGATAACTTAGAAAGGCAATAAAGTTCAACGATCGCGAAGGTCGGACTCTTGACCCGCCCTTCGAACCCGAGCCCCCGCAGCAGCCCGCGAACCAGTGTGGTCTTGCCGGCGCCGAGGTCGCCGTAGAGGTGCAGTGAGGCGCCGGGCTCCACATGGAGGGCGAGCCGGCGACCCAGGTCGAGCGTGGCGTCCTCATCGGGCAGCAGCGTGGTGCGGCGTTCGATCATGGTCGGGCGGTTGCCTCGCCTGGCTCATGCGGAGAAAACAAATCCATATATATCAGTCTCTTGAGATCTCTCTGCAGACGGGCGTCCGGGTATGGGTTCATTGTCTGGAACCGGCCTGATTCGTTCCGCGGCCGCCGCTTCGCCGCGGCGAGGGGGTGCTCTGCGCGGTTTCGAGAAACAGCCGCAGGGTTGCCAGCGGGTCGGCGCGCCGCCATACCAGGGCCAGTTCCGTCAGCGGGCTGGCCTCCTTCAGCGCCTTGTACACGACGCCCCTGCGCCCGAGGTTCTCGAGCGATGCGGGAATCAGCGCCACGCCGACTTCCGCCGACACGAGACTCACGATGGTCTGCATCTGGACGGCCTCCTGTTCGACCCGCGGACTGAAGCCCGCCCGGCGGCAGAAACTCACGATGTCGTCATAGAGTCCCGGTGCCAGCGGTCGCGGAAACAGCACGAACGCGGCGTCCGCGAGGTCCACGAGACTCACCTTGCCCCGGACCCGGGCGAGGCGATGACGTTCCGGCAGGGCCGCAACGAGGGGCTCGCGGTGGATGACCCGGTGGTCGAGGTCCGGATGCTCCACGGGCGGATAGACGAAGCCTACATCGATACGCCCCGCGGCGACGGCTTCCAGTTGCACGTCCGTGGTGGCCTCGCGCAGCGTGAGCTGCACGCCGGGAGCGCTGTCCCGGAAGCGGCGCAGCAGCGGCGGCAGGACGTTGTAGTCGGCGGTGCTCACGAACCCCACCACCAGTTCGCCAAGTTCGCCGCGGCTCGCGCTGCGCGCGGCGAGCACGGCGGACTGGGTCTTCTGAAGAATCTGCCGCGCCTCGCGGACCATGACTTCGCCGGCCTTGGTCAGGCTCACGCGCCGCTGGGTGCGGTCGAACAGCGGCGCACCCACGAGTTCCTCCAGGGCGCGGATCTGCATCGACAGCGGCGGCTGGGACATGTGCAGCCGCCTGGCCGCGCGCCCGAAGTGGAGTTCGTCGGCGACGGCGACGAAATAGCGGAGATGTCGCAGTTCGATGTTCATATCTTTCGGGTATCAATCAGTCCTGAATAATATATTGGACGCCCACCCTGGCGCACACGCAGACTGCCTCCCTTGCGGACAGTCCGACTTCGCCGGCCCGGGCCGGCACGGACCTCCGCCGTTCCCACCCGGAGGATTCCATGGCCGACAACTGGCGTTCCAAGCTCATCACCGGCGGCATCAACCGCGCCCCCAACCGTGCCATGCTGCGCGCGGTCGGCTTCGGCGACAGCGACTTCGAGAAACCCATCGTCGGGGTCGCCAACGGGCACTCCAACATGAATCCCTGCAACGCCGGCATCCAGCCACTCGTGGACCGTGCGATGGCAGCGCTGCAGGAAGCCGGGGCGATGCCCCAGAGCTTCGGCGTGCCGACTGTCACCGATGGCATCGGCATGGGCACCGAAGGCATGAAGTATTCGCTGGTCTCGCGGGAGGTGATCGCGGATGCCATCGAGACTTCCACCAACGGGCAGATGATGGACGGCGTGCTGGTGGTGGGCGCCTGCGACAAGAACATGCCCGGCGGCATGATGGCGATCGCGCGGATGAACGTGCCGGCCATCTACGTCTACGGCGGCACCATCAAGCCCGGCAAGTGGAAGGGCCAGGACCTCACGATCGTGAGCGCCTTCGAGGCGGTCGGCGCCTACACGGCCGGCAAGATGTCGAAGGAAGACTACGACGGCATCGAGCGCAACGCCTGCCCGACGGCCGGCGCCTGCGGCGGCATGTACACCGCCAACACCATGTCCTCGTCCTTCGAGGCCCTCGGCATGAGCCTGCTGGGCTCCTCGCAGATGGCGGCGCCCGATCCCGAGAAGGCCGACTCCGC
>CAZEDA010000464.1:0-3354 GCA_964510915.1 uncultured Rhodocyclaceae bacterium
GGCACCGCCGTGTACCTCACGTCCGATCTCGCAGTCGTCCCCAGCGCGCTGTTTCACAACCTGAAGCACTTCAAGGTGATGCACGAGCGCACGGTGTTCCTCACCGTCGTCAACGAAGAGATCCCGTGGGTGCGAGATGACGAGCGGATCCGCGTGCGCAACCTCGCGCCGGCGATCCAGGAGGTGACGCTCCGGTTCGGCTTCCGCGAGGAGCCGGACGTGCCGGCCGCGCTGGAACGCGCAGCCCCGGAGACGCTGACCATCGATCCGATGCAGACGACCTACTTCGTCGCGCGCTCGATGATCGTCGATGGCCCCGGGGAACTGCCGGCGTGGCGTTGCGCCCTCTTCTCGTGGATGACACGCCAGTCCGAAAGCGCGGCAAGCCACTTCCGTCTGCCGGCGAACCGGGTGGTGGAGCTGGGCACGCAGGTCCTGCTGTAGAGAGGCGCCGCACCCGCACCGCATGCGAGAATCCGGGCGGTCATCCGATCCCGACACGCTGCCGCGCCAGATGAACAGACTCGCACCACTCCTCGCCGGAGCGCTTCTCTCTGCCTGCTCTTCCGTGGCGCTTGCCGCGCGTCCGTTCGTGGTCGACGACGCGCGCGTCGTCGACCAGGGCGCCTGTCAGGTCGAGTCCTGGGTGAAGAGCAATCCGGAAAGCAAGGAAGCCTGGGCGCTGCCCGCCTGCAATCCGTTCGGCATCGAGCTCACGGCAGGCATGGGGTTCCAGCGGAGCGACCAGCCCGCCGATCCCGCTCAGCGCGACTACCAGTTCCAGGGCAAGACGCTGTTCCGGCCGCTCGAGACCAACGACTGGGGCTGGGGACTCGCCGTCGGGGTGGTGAGGCATGCGGACATCAACCTGCGGCAGAACCTGCTCGCCAACCGGTACTTCTACATTCCGATTTCGAAGTCCTATTGGGATGACAAGTTCGTGCTGCTCACCAACATCGGCGGCGTGGACAACCGGGACGAGAAGCGGCGGGGATTGCTCTACGGCATCGGCGGCGAGTTCTACCTCACGCCACGGTTCATGCTGCTCGGCGAGGTATACGGCGCGACCGGCTTCGACCGGTTCTCGCAGGTGGGTGTCCGCTACTGGATCGTGCCGGACCATCTGCAGATCGATACCACCTACGGCTTCCAGCTGAACGGCACCGATCGCACCGAGTGGATCACCCTCGGCTTCCGGTTCATCACGAAGCGCTTCTACTGACGCGACGACTGCAACGTCACTCGGCCTCTTCGGCCCGATGGCAGGCCACGAACTGACCCGCAGCCATCTCGCGCAGAGCAGGCTCCTCGGCAGCGCACCGGTCGATCGCGAGCGGACAACGCGTACGAAACCGGCAACCGGAGGGCGGATCAATGGGACTCGGCAGGTCCCCCGTCAGCCGAATACGCCCGACGCTGGTCGCCCCCGGCGACGTGCTCGGCACCGCGGAGATCAGCGCCTTCGTATAGGGATGCCGCGGCTGCGTCCAGAGCGTGCGCCGCTCCGCGACTTCGACGAGCTTGCCCAGATACATGACCGCGATGCGGTCGGACACGTGCTCGACCACCGAGAGATCGTGCGAGATGAACAGATAGGCGAGGCCCAGCTCGCGCTTCAGGTCCATCAGCAGATTGATCACCTGCGCCCGGACCGACACATCGAGCGCAGACACGGGTTCGTCGCAGATGACGAGCCGTGGTTCCAGCGCGAGGGCGCGTGCGATCCCGATGCGCTGCCGCTGCCCGCCGGAAAACTCGTGCGGATGCCGGCTGCCCGCCTCCGGCCGCAAGCCCACCTTCTCCATGAGCCAGCGCACGCGCTCCTTCCGTTCGGTACCGGTGCCGATGCCGTGGACGATGAGAGGCTCTTCCAGGATGCGCGCCACCGACATGCGCGGATTCAGGGAGGCATAGGGGTCCTGGAAGATCATCTGCATCTTCGGACGCAGCGGACGCAGCGCCGAACGCGAGAGCCCCGAGATCTCCACACCGTCCAGCAGGATCGACCCGGACGTCGACTTCACCAGACCCATCGCGGTCTTGCCGAGCGTGCTCTTGCCACAGCCGGATTCGCCGACCAGACCGACGGTCTCGCCGGGCATCACATCGAGCGAGACCCCGTCGACAGCCAGCACCACCCCGCCTCGCGTGGGGTAGTGCGTGCGCAGGTCCCGGAAGGACAGGACGGGATCAGCCATGGGCCTGCGGCGCCGTCGCTGCGAAACAGGCAACCGTGCGGGAGGCGCCGATATCCAGCAGTGCCGGGGCGCTCTGACGGCAGCGTTCCATCACTTGCGAGCATCGCGGCGCGAAGGCGCACCCGGCCGGCATGTCGTTCAGCGCCGGGACGATGCCGGGGATCTCGGTGAGACGCTCCGTCGTGACGCCGGCCCTGGGAATGGAAGCCAGGAGGCCTTGCGTGTAGGGGTGGCGGGGCTGCGCGAACAGTTCGGCCGTGACGGCCTGCTCCACGACCTTGCCCGCGTACATGACTGCAACCCGCTGCGAGTGCTGCGCCACGACGCCGAGATCGTGCGTGATGAGCAGCACGGCCATGCCCGTGCGCGTCTTCAGTTCGTCGAGAAGATCGAGTATCTGGGCCTGGATGGTGACATCCAGTGCCGTGGTGGGCTCGTCCGCGATCAGCAGTCTGGGCTCGCACGCGAGCGCCATGGCGATCATCGCGCGCTGTCGCATGCCGCCGGACAGCCGGTGCGGATATTCGCCGAGGCGCCGTCGGGGCTCCGGTATGCCGACCAGTTCCAGCAGTTCGACAGCACGGTCCTCCGCAGCACGCTTCGACACCTTTCTGTGCAGCATGACCGACTCGGCGATCTGGTCGCCGATGGTGAGCACCGGGTTGAGCGAGGTCATCGGCTCCTGGAAGATCATCGCGATGCGGTCGCCGCGGACACTGCGCATCTCGGCTTCCGGGAGCTTCAGCAGGTCCCGCCCTTCGAACAGCACCTCGCCGCCGACGATGCGGCCGGGCGGATCGGCGATGAGTCGAAGGAGGGAGAACGCAGTGACCGACTTGCCGCAGCCTGACTCGCCAACGATGGCGAGAGTCTCGCCCGCGTCGATGGTGAAGCTCACGCCATCCACCGCCCTGGCAACTCCCGCCCGGGTGAAGAAATGAGTCTGCAGGCCACGGACTTCGAGAAGGGCCATGGGCTACCGGTTCTTCAGTTTCGGGTTGAGCGCGTCATTCACGCCCTCGCCGAAGAGGTTGATGGCCAGCACCGTCAGGAGGATCGCGATCCCCGGCAGCGCGCAGACGTACCACGCGGAACGCAGCACCTCGCGGCCGGCGCCGATGATCGTGCCCCAGCTCATCACGTTGGGGTCGCCCAG
>CAZEDA010000465.1:0-3343 GCA_964510915.1 uncultured Rhodocyclaceae bacterium
CGTCCATCGCCTGCTCGCGGAAGTACGGCAGGAACTCGCCAATGCCCAGCAGCGTTTCGCACGACGAGATCGGATGCGGGCTCTGGCGCCGGATGTAGCCGAGCGCCTCGGGCGAATAGCTGTCGATCTCCACCCAGAACATGTCCAGGTCCGCGATCTCGCGCAGGATCTTGAGGTAGCCCTCGGTCTTGGCGTTGAAGTTGAGATCGAGCAGCAGGTCCACGTCGGGGCCGATGCCTTCGCGCAGCGCCTCCAGGTGGCGGCGCAGATTGCGCAGCACGTGGCGCTCGACGTTCAACTCCGGAAAATCGGGCACGCCGAACCCAGGCCGCCAGCCGCGCACGTTCCGGCCCTGGGCGTCGTACGTGAAGATGTTGGTCTTGCAGCCTGTGAAGCCCTTTTCGCGCACTTCGCGCCCCAACGCCACGACACCGTCCAGATCGGTGATAGCGGGCTGGTAGTAGGTCGGATGGTTGATGCGCCAGGTCGCGCAGTGCGACCAGTACACGCGGATGCGGTCGCGCACCTTGCCGCCGAGCAGTTCGTAGCACGGCACGCCGAGAGCCTTGGCCTTGGCATCGAGCAGCGCGTTCTCGATGGCCCCCATGCCGAGGGCGACCACGCCGCCGGCCGCCGGCCGTGTGGCGCAATACAGATCGGCGTAGATGCGCTCGTGCTCACCGACACTGCGCCCGATCACGCGGGGCGCGAGCCGCTGGATCACCGCACCGACACCCGGGGCGCCGAAGCCTTCGTCGAATTCGCTCCAGCCCACGATGCCGTCGGCCGTGGTCACCTTCACGAAGTGGTAGTTGCGCCAGCCGGCATCGCAGCTCAGCGTCTCGATCGCCGTGATCTTCGAATCCACCTTCATCGTTCTGCCTCCCCTTCTCCGTTGTCCGTGGCGGCGGCTTCAGCCGTCGCGCTCCCAGCTGCAGAAGACACCACCCTGGTGCCGGGCGGCCACCTCGTCCACATCGTCCTTCTCCGGCAGCTGCGAGGCGAACCGCTCCGCGTCGTCCAGGGGACGATAGCCCAGCGTGCTGGCGCTGGAGTCCCGCCACCAACGGCGCGTGTTGGCGGACATGCCGTACACGATCTCGAAGTGCACGTCGGCATCGATGGCGCAGCGCACGAGCTGGCCGAAGTCGCGATGGCTGATCCAGGTGGAGAGATGGCGGACGTCGCCCGGCGCGTCGGGCTTGCGCAGCGTGCCGATTCGAATGCACACGGCGCTCATGCCGAACTTGTCGGCGTAGAAGCGCAGCAGGAACTCCCCGAAGGCCTTCGACACCCCGTAGCGCGTGTCGGGCCGCGGCGTGACATGCTCGTCGATGGACTGGTTGCGCGGGTAGTAGCCGATCACGTGGTTGGTGGAGGCGAAGATGAATCGCTTCACGCCGGCGCGGCGCGCGGCCTCGACCGCCACATACATGCCCTCGATGTTGGCGTCGCGCACGGTGTCCCAGTCGGCCTCGGTGGGCTGCCCGGCCAGATGCACGACGGCATCCACGCCTTCCATTGCCCGGGCGACCAGCGCAGCGTCCTGGATGTCCCCGAGGAAGACGGTCTCACCGGGTTTCGGTGACGGGATCGGCTGCCGGTCGAGCAGAACCATGTCGTAGCGGCCGCGCAGTTCGTCCCGCGCGACGCCGCCGACGAGACCGGCCGCGCCGGTCAGCAGCACACGCTTCATCGCACCTGCTCCGCCGCCGCGAGGGCGTCCTTCAGTTGCGCGAAGCCGAAGCCCGGGGCCCGGGCCGCGTCGAGGATCACCTTCTCGCGCCGGGCCATCAGATCGATGGCGGCGGGCAGCGCTTCGAGTTCCGTCTCACGGAAGACGACCGCACCATGCCGGTCGGCATGCACGAGGTCACCGTCGCGGACGACCATGCCGAAGACGTCGACGGGCCGGCCGAACTCCACCACGTTGACCCACGCATGGCTCGGCGAGAGGAGACCGGCGAGGCACTGGAAGCCGGGCTGCATGGCGTCGAGGTCGCGGATGGACCCGTTGGTGACGGTGCCGACGCAGCCGAGCCCGAAGTGGATGGTGGTGTTGACCTCGCCCCAGAAGGCTCCCAGCCCCGGCTGGCTGTCGACGTCCTGGATCACGGCGACGGAGGGACGGCGGTCACCCGCGACGTACTCGTAGTAGCCCAGCTGCATGCGCTTCCGGTCGGCGGACTCGTAGGGTGTGGAACAGCGGATCGAGGCCGTCCTCGCGTAGCCCACGATCGGGGGCAGCGACGGGAATGCGGTGACGAAGGTTCTTCGGGTGAAGCCGCTCGTGAAGCGGTGGCCGCGCACGATCTCCAGGGCGTTGCAGATCGTGGGGGTGTCGTACTTCCTGAGGTATTCGAACAGCGCCGGTACGTCCATCGGGCCTCCCGTGCGTGGTGGGGCGCGCCATTCGGTCGGACGCGCGTCAGGCGCGATACTACTCGCGTATCGCATCGCGCCCGACGAGCGGGTGCACGATCGCACTGCGCACGCACATCGTGCACTCCGACAGTGCAGTGTATATTCCGCTGGCGTTGGAATGCATCGCGAACAGGGCTGCCATGCAGCGCGACGATTCTCACGTAAGTGCTCCGGTGGAAAGCAGTTCGGCAACGTCATGCGCATGCAAGCGGTCGTCGACACACGGACCGGATGCACTGTTGCGGCGCGGCAGAGAAATTGCGAGGCCGGAGGACCCCCGACGACCGCCGGGGGACCTGATGTTCACACCATTCGAGAGGAGTGATCATGAAAGCCGTACAAAAGCTACACAGTCGGAGACTCTGGCTCGCCGTCGCAGGAGCCGTGGGGACGGGCCTTCTCGCCCCCGCCATCGCCTTGGCCGATCCGGTTCACACACCCGTCACCGATGAAATGCTGCTCAACGCCTCGCGCGAGTCGAGCAACTGGCTCATGGCCGGGCGCGACTACGCCGGCACCCGCTACAGTCCGCTCGCCAAGATCAACACCCGCAACGTGAAGCGGCTGGTCCCGGCGTACTCCTTCTCCTTCGGCGTGCAGGATGCCCAGAACACGACGCCCATCGTGGTGGACGGCGTCATGTATGTCACCAGCTCCCACGCCAGGATCTTCGCGATCGACGCGGCCACCGGCAAGCAGCTCTGGGCGTTCTCCCATCCGCTGCCCGAGAACATCGGCAAGATGATGTGCTGCGACGTGGGCAACCGCGGCGCCGCTGTCTATGGCGACAAGGTGTACTTCGCCACGCCGGACTCGCACGTGATCGCGCTGGACCGCGCGACGGGCGCGAAGGTGTGGGACGTCGTCGTGGGCGACTACACCAAGGCGCAGACCATGACGGTCGCGCCGCTGGTCGTGA
>CAZEDA010000466.1:0-3335 GCA_964510915.1 uncultured Rhodocyclaceae bacterium
ATCGCCTTCACGATGCCGCCCTCCAGATGCTGCACGGTCTTGCGGTAGTTCTCGACGGTGACCACACCGGGTGCAACGGCCGCGGCGCTGAGCGGCGCCGTGGCGGACCACGCGCCGAAGCCGCCGAAGATCACGGCCACGATCAGCATCCCCGCGCGGCGATACAGACGGTCGTCGAGACGGAGGGTCGGGGTGGATTCGGCGGAAACCGGCATGCCGGCAGGGGACAGGGCAGTAGCAGTGTTCATTGGGGCGGTCTCCGTTCTCATGCGAATTTCTGGTTGAACACGACGGGCGGCGACACGGGGCGCGGGGCGCCCGCAACCGCCAGCTTGCCGCCGCGCGCTTGCATCGCGGCCAGCACTTCGTCACGCGGGCCGTAGAGTGCCGCGCGGCCTTCGGCCATCATCAGCACGTTGTCCACCTGGGCCAGTACGTTGGCCCGATGCGTCACGAGCACGACGGTGCAGCCGCGTTCCTTGCAGGCGGCGAGCGCGGCGATCAGCGCGTCGTCGCCTTCCTGGTCGAGGTTGGCGTTCGGTTCGTCGAGCACCAGGATCTTCGGCTCGCCGTAGAGAGCCCTCGCAAGCGCGATGCGCTGCTGCTGTCCGGCCGAGAGCATGTTGCCGTCGCCCTGGATCATCGTCTGGTAGCCCTCCGGCAGTCGGAGGATCAGTTCGTGGACACCGGCGGCCTGAGCCGCCGCAACCACCCGCTCGCCGTCGACCTCACCGAAACGGGCGATGTTCTCGCCGATGGTGCCGTCGAGCAGTTCCACCTTCTGCGGCAGATAGCCGATGTGGCGGCCCAGGTCGGCGCGCGCCCACTGGTCAATCTCCGCGCCGTCCAGCCGGACCGTGCCTGCCATCGCGGGATAGAGACCCAGCAGAGCCCTCGCGAAGGTCGACTTGCCGGCGCCGCTCGGGCCGATCACCGCGACCTGCCGACCGGCTTCGATCTTCACGCTCACACCCTTGATGACGGGTTCCGCCGCACCGGGAGGCAGCACCACCAGCTTGTCGGCGAGCAGTTCGCCCGAGGGTGCGGGCAATGCCATCGGCTGCGTGCCGGAGCGAGCCACGCCGAGCACCCGATCGAGGCGGGCGTAGGCCTCACGCGCCTGAAGCACATTGCGCCAGGAACCGACGAGCAGATCGAGCGGCGCAAGGGCGCGGCCGAGCAGCAGCGAGCCGGCGATGACCGCCCCGGGAGTGATCTCCTGTCGGATCGCGAGATAGGCGCCGAGGCCCAGAGCCAGGGACTGCACCGTGAGGCGGAAGGTGCGCGACAGGCTGGCGATGAGCCCGGCCTTCTCGCTGGCCTTGCCCTGCAGGGCGAGAGATTCCACATGCGCCTTCTCCCAGCGACCGCGCAACGGATCGAGCATGCCCAGCGCGGTGATCGCCTCGACGTTGCGAAGATTCCGCTCGATCGATTGCTGGTTCTGCAGGGCGCGAGCATTCGCGCGGCGCAGATCTTCGCGGGTGGCCACCTCGTTCCACCAGGCCAGCGCGACGATCACGAGGGCCGACAGGATCGCCGTCACGCCGAACAGCGGGTGGAACAGGAACATGACCGCCACGTAGATGGGCAGCCAGGGCGCATCGAAGAAGGCGAACAGGCCCTGCCCGCTCAGGAACTGGCGCAGCTGGAGCAGATCGGCAAAGGGCTGGGCCGTCGCCACCCGCCCGCCGCTGGCATTGGCGTGGCGGTGGACCGCGTCGAACACTCTCGTGCTCAGGGCCCGATCCAGTCGCGCCCCGGTGACGATCATGATCTGCGAGCGGATCCACTCCAGTCCGCCCATGGTCGCGAAGAGGAACACGGTGATGAGCGTGAGCACCAGCAACGTGGACTCGCTGCCGCTGGGAAGCACCCGGTCGTACACCTGGAGCATGTATACGGTGGGCACCAGGAAGAGCAGGTTGATGCAGAGGCTGAAGGCGCCCGCGGACAGAAAGGAGGAGCGCGCACTCGAGAGTGCGGCTCGCAGTTCGCCTGGCTCGGGCGTCCCCGGGTTCGGACCCGCATTGCTGGTTGTCATGTCGGTCATCCTCGTATTGGTCTTGGAATGGTGAAGCTGCGGTGTGAACGGAACATACGGGACGGACGGCACGCGAGTCTCTATGAACATGCGTCTATGACATTTGCGAGATGCCGACTGCGCGACACGCAGTGATGTCGTCGCGCTGCACGCGTTTCTCCTATGGAGCAGCACTCGCCTTGGTACGGCGGGACCGCGCGAGGCACCTCCCGAATGACCGGTGCTAATACATCCGTCATATCGAAGGGTGGGCGCAACGCAGGCACCGTGGGCACCGTCAGGACCGGAAAGCCCGCAGCACGCAGCCACACTACGGACGCCGCGGCCCGGTTCTGGCAACCAACCAACACAATTCTTCAGGAGACTCGACCATGGCTTCCATCTACAGCGGCGGCACCACGACGAACGTGGGCTCGGCCCCGACCGGAAATGCAAACGTCAATGCGATGATCGGCGGAACGAAGTGGGGCGGCGGCGGAATGGGTACCGGCGCCACCGTCACCTTCAGCTTTCCGACGAACTTCTCCCAGACCCCCTTCGGCTTCGACTTCCTTTTCTCGACCGGCGCGTTCAACTACGGCTCCGAGGCATCGACCGGGCAAGCGCTCGATGCAACGCAGCGCAACGCTGCCCGCAGCGCCCTGCAGAAATGGGCGAACGTGGCGAACCTGAATTTCGTCGAAGTGGCGGACACGCCGGATACGGACAACTTCCTCGACAACAGCTCGGTGGGCGACATCCGCTTTGCGGAGTCGGACGATCCCAACACAGCGCACGCCTACTATCCCGGTGGCGGCGCCCATGGGGGCGACGTGTGGTTCAACAAGACGAGCTACAACAGCCCGGTCCAGGGCAACTACGCCTATCACACCTTCATGCACGAGATCGGACATGCGCTGGGGCTCGAGCACCCGCACGAGAACGACGACGGCGACACGATGGGCGCGGCCACCGATGCCAACAAGTTCTCGATCATGAGCTACAAGGATCACGTAGGCGACACGAACGACGGGTACGGCATGTCGTACTACCCGACGACGCCGATGCTGCTCGACGTGCAGGCCATTCAGGCGCTCTACGGCGCCAACTGGGGTTACAACAACGGCAACAACACCTACAGCTGGGCGGCCGGCGCCCAGATCTTCGAATGCATCTGGGACGGCGGCGGCAACGACACGATCGACGCCTCCAATCAGACGCAGAGCGTGATCCTGCATCTGACCTCCGGCGTGTTCAGCACGATCGGCAGCAGCATCTGGAACGAGAGCGCCTGGGTGCGTGACAACCTCGT
>CAZEDA010000467.1:0-3332 GCA_964510915.1 uncultured Rhodocyclaceae bacterium
GCGAGAAGCGGGCGCACGCGCTTGCCTCCGCCGAGCACGGCATAGCGCATGGCTTCATGCAGCCTGGCGGGCGCCACGGACGGCGGCGGCAGGAGGGATTCCAGGACCGTCTCGATGCGGTCCCGGCGGTCCGTCATCCAGGCCGTGAGGTCACTCGGCGTCGTCTGCACCCGGGAAGTCGCGCAAGGTGTCGCCTTCGAGGATGCGGATCTGCTGCTGGGCATCGTCGAGGACGGATCGGCAATATTTGAGAAGCTCCGCGCCGCGCTTGTAGGCGGCGAGCGAGGCTTCCAGCGTGAGCTGACCGCCTTCCATGGACGTCACCATCCCTTCGAGCTCGGTGAGCGCTGCCTCGAAGGACTGGGGCGCGGCAGATGCAGGGGACGGGGCCTTGGCCATGGGCAGCGGAAGCGGTAAAGCCCGGCAATCTACCCTATCGGCGCAGGGGGGGTCAACGCGAGTGGACCCGGCCCCGTTGGCCCCGGACCCGCCTGCGGAGAAGGAAGAATGGCTTGCCCCCCCCGAAGTTTGCGGCCACAATCCGCAGGGGTGTCAGTGGGTGTGAATTTCCCGGGCGGTTGTCCTGACCCCGCCCACGACCCTGCCGAAAGGCCGTTCTGCGCGCGTCGCCGGGGCGGCTTTTTCGTTTTTCATCGACCCTCTCCTGGAGGTGGCTCACGCATCATGACCGATCTGGCCAATCTTTCGGCTCTCACGAAGACGCCTACCCAGCTCCCCGTGGACTGGTACTTCGACCGAGGGATCTACGAGCTGGAACAGAAGCTCTTCTTTGACAACGGCCCGGGCTACATCGGCCACGAATTGATGGTCCCCGAAGCGGGCGACTATCACACGCTAGAGTGGATGGGACACGGAAAGACCCTCTTCCGGAATGCGAACGGGGTCGAACTGCTGAGCAATGTCTGTCGCCACCGCCAGGCCGTCATGCTGAAGGGCCGCGGTCACGCGGAGAACATCGTCTGCCCCCTCCATCGGTGGACCTACGACACCACGGGCAAGCTGCTCGGGGCGCCGCATTTCCCCGGAAACCCCTGCCTCGACCTGAACAAGACCCCGATCCAGAACTGGAACGGCCTGCTGTTCGCGAGCCCGCGGGACATCCGGCAGGACCTCGCCAGCGCTGCGCTGCGCCGGGACTTCGACTTCTCGGGCTACCTGTATCACAGCACCGTGGTCGACGAGTACGACATCAACTGGAAGACCTTCATCGAGGTCTACCTCGAGGACTACCACGTGGTCCCCTTCCATCCCGGTCTCGGCCAGTTCGTGGACTGCGAGGGACTCAAGTGGGAATTCGGCGACTGGTACAGCGTCCAGACGGTGGGCGTGTACAAGGGGCTCGGCAAACCGGGCACCGCCACGTATCAGCGCTGGCACGACGCGGTCCTCAAGTACTACGGCGGTGAAGCGCCCCCGCACGGCGCGATCTGGCTCACGTACTACCCGAACATCATGGTCGAGTGGTACCCGCACGTCCTCGTGATCTCCACCATCCTGCCGCGCGGCCCCGAGGCCTGCACGAACGTCGTGGAGTTCTACTACCCCGAGGACATCGCCCTGTTCGAGCCGGAGTTCGTCGCGGCCGAACAGGCGGCCTATGCCGAGACCGCCGTCGAGGACAAGGAAATCTGCGTGCGCATGCAGGAAGGCCGCAAGGCCCTGTGGCTGCGCGGCGAGAACGAAGTGGGACCGTACCAGTCGCCGATGGAAGACGGCATGGTGCACTTCCACGAGTTCATCCGCCGTCACATGGAACCGGCCCTGGCGAAGACTGGCCGGTGAAGTTGCGCTGTCATCCGAAACGCCGCCTCCGGGCGGCGTTTCTTTTTCCACTCTTCGGCGCGGTGCCTTCGTAGATGGGCGGTCTGTGGATGGTCATCGCCGGGCTGTGCTTCGCCGCGATGGGCGTGTTCGCGAAGCTCGGCGCCGGTCAGTTCACGAGCATCGAGCTCGTGTTCTACCGGTCGATCGTCGGTGTGGTGACGCTGGGTCTGATGGCGCGGTTCCGCGGGTGGCCCATCGCCACACCTCACTGGCGCCTGCACGTGCAGCGCGGCCTGTCCGGCGTCATCTCGCTGGGGCTCTACTTCCACTGCATCGGCCGGCTGCCGCTCGCCACGGCCGTCACGCTCAACTACACCTCGCCGCTGTTCCTCGCACTACTCACCACGCTGCTGCTCCATCAGCCTTTTCGCGCAGGGCTGGTCTCGGCCATCCTGGTGTCGTTCGTCGGGCTCCTGTTCCTGCTGGAGCCCACGATGCGCAGCGATCAGGTGTTCGATGGCGTCCTGGGACTGGGGTCCGGGCTCCTTGCCGCACTGGCCTACGTCAACGTGACGAAGCTGGGCGCCACGGGCGAGCCGAGCTGGCGGGTGGTCTTCTACTTCACGCTGCTGTCGACAGTGGTGGCCGGCCTGCTGATGCCGGTGACGGGCATCCATCCGATCGACGGCAGCAACATCTGGATCCTGCTCGGCATCGGCGTCACCGCCACGGGCGGGCAGACTGCGATGACCCTCGCGTACCACACGGGCAAGACGCTCGTCGTGGGCTCGCTGTCCTATTCCACCGTGGTGTTCTCGGCGATCCTGGGACTCGTCATCTGGAACGAGGCCCTCGGCCACTTCGGCTGGGTCGGCATCGCGCTCATCGTCGCGGGCGGCCTGCTGAGTCTGCGGGCGGGCCGCCGCTGACGGACGTTTCGACGTATGCTTGGCGAGAGGCACAGAGGGAGGGGAAACGCAGCATGATCACAGTCCAGCACGAGGGCTCGCTCATCACGGTCGGGGTGTTCGGGGAGTTCACCGTCTCCGACTATCAGGTGTTCGAACGGGAGGTGCTCGCGACACTGCGGGTGACGGGGCAGGTGGATCTCCTCGTGGACCTCCGCGACATGCTCAAGTACACCCTCGACGTGGCCTGGGAGGACATCCGCTTCGTGCGAGCCCATGCGCACGACTTCCGGCGCGTGGCGGTCATCGCCCGCGACGAGTTCAGCGTCTGGCTGGGCTGGCTCACGCGCCTGCTCACCAGTGCCGATGTCCGCGTGTTCGACGACGAGGACTCCGCCCGCGAGTGGGCCACCGACGGCGCCTCCATCACTTCCGTATCCACGACCATGAACTACACCACGCTCATTTCCGTGGCCGACCTCGCCCGCCAGCTGGGCGACCCCGGCCTCGTCGTGTTCGACTGCCGGCACGATCTCGTCAACAAGACCATCGGTGGCGAGTCCTACGCGAAGTCGCACATCCCGGGCGCGCACTTCGCGCACGTGGACCGCGATCTCGCGGGCCCGCTCACCGGGAAGA
>CAZEDA010000468.1:0-3329 GCA_964510915.1 uncultured Rhodocyclaceae bacterium
TGGTGAGCGCGCAGGACATCGCCAACATGGCGCTGTTCCTCGCCTCCGACGCCGGACGCCACGTGAGCGGCCAGGCGCTGTCCGTGTGCGGCAACCTCGAGACGCTCGCCTGAGCGGCGCCCCGTCCCCATTTCCACGAACGCAACTCCCGCAGGCTTTCCCATGGAATCCATAGCAGTCATCGGCACCGGCCTCATCGGCCGTGCCTGGGCGATGGTGTTCGCCCGCGCCGGGCATCCCGTCCGGCTGTTCGACCAGGCGCCCGGCGCAGCCGACAAGGCCCTCGAACTCATCCGCGAGGCGCTCGTCGAGACGCGCCGCTTCGGACTGATCGACGAAGAGCCCGATGTCGTGCTCGCGCGGATCCGCCCCGCCGCCTCGCTGGCGGAGGCCGTCGCCGACGCCGACTACGTGCAGGAGAACACCTCCGAGCGCGAGGACGTGAAGCGCGAAGTGTTCTCGCAGCTCGATGCCGCGGCGCCCGCGCATTGCATCCTGGCCAGTTCGACGTCGACCATCCAGACATCGCGCTTTGCCTCGCATGTCGCCGGACGGCATCGGTGCCTGGTCGCGCATCCGGTCAACCCTCCGCACGTGGTTCCCATCGTCGAACTCTCGCCGGCGCCTTTCACGTCGCCGGAAGTGGTGGAGCGCGCACGGGTTCTGCACGAACGCGTGGGTCAGGTGCCCATCCTGGTGCGCAAGGAAGTGGAAGGCTTCATCCTGAACCGCCTGCAGGCCGCGCTGCTGATCGAATCGTGGCGGCTGGTGGACGAGGGGTACGTGAGCGTCGAGGATCTCGACAAGACCATCCGCGACGGCCTCGGCCTGCGCTGGGCCTTCATGGGTCCCTTCGAGACCATCGACCTCAACGCGCCCGGCGGCGTGGCGGACTATGCGCAGCGCTACGGCCCGCACCTCTACCGGATGATGCAGGGCGTCACGAGCCGCCCGTGGGAAGGGGAACTGGTCACCCGCGTCGAGAAGGAGCGCCGCGAACACATGGCGCACGAAGAACATGCCGAACGCGAAGCCTGGCGCGATCGCCGGCTGATGGCACTGGTGGCCCACAAGCGGGCCATGGACAAGGACGAAGGCTGAGAGGAGCGAATCAAATGGCTGAACAACGCAAGGTCATCATCACCTGCGCCGTGACCGGCGCGATCCATACCCCCACCATGTCGCCGTACCTGCCGATCACGCCGGCGGAGATCGCGGAAGCCGCCATCGGCGCCGCGGAAGCCGGCGCCGCGATCGTGCACCTGCACGCGCGCAATCCGTCGGACGGCCGTCCGACCCAGGATCCCGCCCTGTTCCGCGAGTTCCTGCCCGTGATCAAGGCCGCGTCGAACGTCGTCATCAACCTCACCACCGGTGGCGCCCCGACGATGCTGGTGGAAGAACGTCTCCAGCCCGCGCTGCAGCTGAAGCCCGAGGTGGCGTCCCTCAACATGGGCTCGATGAACTTCGGCCTGTACGAGATGATCCCGCGGTACAAGGAATGGAAGCACGACTGGGAGCTCCCGTACCTCGACGGCTCGCACGACCGCATCTTCAAGAACACCTTCAAGGACATCGCCTACATTCTCGAGTCGTGCGGCGACAACAACACCCGCTTCGAGATCGAGTGCTACGACATCGGCCACCTCTACACCGCGGCGCACTTCCTGGATCGCGGCCTGGTGAAGGCCCCGCTGTTCATCCAGTCGGTGTTCGGTCTGCGCGGCGGCATCGGCCCCCACCCCGAAGACGTCATGCACATGAAGCGCACGGCGGACCGACTCTTCGGCAACCAGTATCAGTGGTCGGTGCTGGGCGCAGGACGCAATCAGATGTACATCGCGGCGCAGTCGGCCGTGATGGGCGGCAACGTGCGCGTCGGCCTCGAGGACAGCCTGTGGCTCGGCAAGGGCCAGCTCGCCCGCACCAACGCGGAACAGGTGGCGAAGATCAAGCGCATACTGGAAGAGTTGGGCCTGGAAGTTGCAACTCCCGACGATGCTCGCCGCATCCTCCAGCTGAAGGGTGCCGCGAACGTAGGGTTCTGAGGGCGGTGCTCCTGCCGATTGGCGATCCCGCCCGGATGCGCGAGAATCCAGGCGGGAACCATCTGTGTGGAGCAGCCCCATGGACCAGAAGGAAGGACATCTCCAACTGACCGAAACGGCCTCGAGAGCGGCGGTAGAAACTGCGCCGACCGCCTTCGAACGCCGGATGCTGGCCGGCCTGCTCGAAGCCTGCGGCCATCCTCCTCTCGCCATCGTCCTGTGGAACGGTGAGCAGATCGTCGGAGAAGGCCGCCAGGCGCCCATCGCCCGGATCGTCATCCGGGACCGCGGCGCCCTGCTGCGGATGGTCGTGAATCCCGAGCTGTATACCGGCGACGACTACAGCCACGGTCGCGTCGAGATCGAGGGGGACTTCGTCGCCTGCCTCGAGCAGATCTTCCGGGGCCTGGATGCCCTGCCCGAGAAGTCCCTCAAGGCCCGATTCCTTCGCTGGATGAACCGGCCGCGCCCGAACAGCCTCACCGGGTCGCGCGAGAACATCCATCACCACTACGACCTCGGCAACGATTTCTATCGCCTTTGGCTGGATCGCGAGGCGATGCAGTACACCTGTGCCTACTATCCGCGCCCGGACATGACCATCGAGCAGTCCCAGCGCGCGAAGCTCGATCACGTCGCCCGCAAGCTCCAGCTGAAGCCCGGCGATGTCGTGTACGAAGCCGGCTGCGGCTGGGGCGGGCTCGCCCGGCACTTCGCGCGCCACTATGGCGTCGCGAAGGTCCGGGCCTTCAACATCTCCGAGGAACAGGTCCGCTTCGCCCGCGAGGAAGCCAGGCGTCAGGGCCTCGACGGCCGCGTCGAGTATGTGCTCGATGACTACCGGAACATGTCGGGGCAATGCGACGTCTTCGTCTCGATCGGCATGCTGGAACACGTGGGCGTCGACAACTACCCCACGCTCGGTGACGTGATCCATCGCGTGCTGGCGCCCCATGGCCGCGGGCTCATCCACTCCATCGGCCGCAATCGCGCCGCGCCCATGAACGCCTGGATCGAGAAGCGCATCTTCCCGGGCGCGTATCCGGCGACCCTCGCCGAGATGATGCGCATCTTCGAAGGCAACAACTTTTCCGTGCTGGACGTCGAGAACATCCGCCTCCACTACGCGCAGACCCTGCAGCACTGGCTCGACCGCTTCGAAGAGAACACCGACGAGATCCGCCGCATGTACGACGAACGATTCGTGCGCATGTGGCGTCTGTATCTTGCGGGCTCGAAGGCGTCGTTCCTGGTGGGTGCGCTGCAGCTGTTCCAGATCGT
>CAZEDA010000469.1:0-3327 GCA_964510915.1 uncultured Rhodocyclaceae bacterium
CCGAACTACTCGCCCTACAGCTTCCCCAATCCGTCGCTGATGCAGATCGGCATCGAGCAGCCGCTCGACCGGCCGGTGCTGGACCACATCGATGTGATCCGCGGCTTCGTCACCGGCTACAAGACCCCCGGGTCGGCCGACTACGCCGGCGAATGGCCGCGGGATTGGCTGGCCGGGTATCAGAACGGCGGAACGCCTTCGCTCGCCAGCGTTCCGGCAGCGGCGAAGAACACGTCGGCGACTCAGATCCAGTACTTCAACAGCGTGAACTGGACGGCATTCCCGGTGGATCGCGACTTCAAGGTGATGAGCTTCCGCATCCCTGCCGTGGCCGCGTCGCAGTACCTGAGATTGCGGGGCACGAACCTGCCGCGGTCTACGCCGTGGGAGACAGACGCTGACGGCAACCCGCTGCCGGATCTGTACACGAACCAGGCCGCCTACGCGGGCACGCCCGAGAACGCCAACCTGAAGATCACCTGCAACACCGTCGGGAACAACGTGCCGGACAACGGCACTCTCTACAAGGGCACCGGCATCAACGGCTGCCCGAATCACCTGCCCGTCGTGAACGGCCAGAAGTACTCGGCCTTCGACGTGGCCACCTGGGCGGATCTGTGGTTCTACAGCAACCCGATCTTCATCGAGGTGGCGGGTTCCACCCGTGTCGCCGGCGTGAAGTAGTCGGAATCGGCACCGTACCCCGGGAACCCGCAGCGGTTCCCGGGACGACCGGCCCGATGCACCTCAAGACAAACACTCTCAAGAGACCGCAATCATGAAACTCCGCTTCGCTCCCGTCGCCCTCCTCGGCGGCCTGCTTGTTTCCGGAACGACGTCTGCCGCGCCGCTCGTCGTCGATTTCGAGACGCCGACCAGCTTCGCCTCCATCGCCGAACACTATAACGGCGGCGTCGACAGCGACGATGTGGCCGGCACGAATCTCGGCGTGTCCTTCGGACTCGACGCGCTGGCCCTGCGCAATGACGAACTGGGCCCGTACTTCAGCAATGCGCCATCGCCTGTGGGCGTGCTCACCGCAGTGGGAACCGATGCCGCGATGAACATCGTCGTGGGATTCGCGGGCGTCGTGTCGTTCTCCTACTCGTCCAACGACGCGGGCGAGATCGGCCTCTGGTCCGGTCTGAACGGCACGGGCACCCGTCTGGGAGGTCTCTCCCTGACTGCGAACGCGGCCGGCTGCGCGGAAGCGACGCCTCTGTGCACGTTCAGCGTCGCGTCCTTCGATCTCGGCGCCGGCGTCGCGAAGTCGATCACCTTCGGCGACGCCGCCGGCATGACCGCGGTGTTCGACGATGTATCCGTCACCGCCGTGCCCGAACCCGAGACCTACGCCCTCATGGGTCTGGGCCTCGTCGCCGTCGCCGGCATGGCCGGTCGCGCCCGTCGCCGCGCCGACGCCAACTGACATCGACGTTGCGTCGTGTCCCTTTCGGGGGCTGGCCGCGACAGCGGCCGGCCCCCTTTCAGCTTTTCCATTCTCCTTTCGGGCCCTCCAGAATGTCTGCCAGTCTTCCCGCCGATGCCATCGCCCGTGACCCCAAGCGCACTGGAACCCGCGCACCCGCCTGGCTTCGTGAGCCTCTGCTGCATTTCCTGATCCTGGGCGCGTGCGTGTTCGGGATCGACCGATTCGTCGCCGACCGCGCCGACGATCCTCGTGTCATCACCATCGACGCCAGTGTCGACGCGGAAGTACGCGCGGTCTTCGCCGAGGCTCGCCGGCGCGATCCGAACGCCACCGAAATGGATGCCCTGCGCCGCGTCTGGCTCGACAATGAAGTGCTCTATCGCGAGGGACTGGCCCTCCAGGTGGACCGCGGCGACCCAACGATCCGCGATCGCGTGATCTTCAAGGCGTTGAACGTGGTCGAAGCCGGCCTCAAGCTGCCTGCGATCGACGAGGCCGGTCTCCGGGCCTGGTTCGAGAAGAATCGCGCGCGGTACGACGAGCCGGCCCGTTTCGACTTCCAGGAGGCCGTGCTGCCGAGCGATACGCCGGAGCCAGCCCTGCGTGCCTTTGCGTCAGCGCTCAACGCCGGCACCCCTGGCGACGCCCGGGCATCGCTGAACGCGTTCCGAGCACGGCCGCATCCGACCATCGTGCAAAGCTATGGCGAGGAATTCGCGCGGGCACTGGAGACCTCCCCGCCCGGCGAATGGCGCGTTCTGCAGAGCAAGGACCGGCTGCGGATCATGCGCCTGGAAGCCGTCACCCCCCCACGCCCGGCGGAGTTCGACCCGCTGCGAAGCGTGGTGATGCAGGACTGGGTCGACGCCACCATGGCGGAGATGCGGTCCGCCGCCGTCAAGGCCATGACCGACAAGTACACGATCCGCTATGCCGGGAGCGACCGGCCATGAACCTGCTGCGCGCACTGTGGTGCGTTCTGCTGCTCGCGCTGACCGGCGGCGTTGCAGCACACGAACTCAGCATGGCGGAGATGGACCTCCGGGAGACTTCGCGCGGCGACTTCGTCTGGCAGTGGATCGCAAGCGGTGCGAAACCGGCCGGAGACGAACTGCATCCCGTCTGGCCAGCCCAGTGCCGGGCCGAGGCCAACACTCTGCGCTGCGGCGAGCGGGGGCTCACGGGCACGCTGTCCGTGGATGGCGTCGGCAAGGCCTACTCGGCTGCGCTGGTGAAGGTGTACTGGGCCGACGGGCAGAAGCGTGTCTATACGCTCACGACGGCCCAGCCTAGCGTGCAGTTGTGGGGGTCCGCCGACGACCGGCGCGGCATGGGCGAGATCGCGGTCGCGTACGGCGCGCTTGGCGTCGAACACATTCTCACCGGCTTCGACCACCTGCTGTTCGTGATCGCACTTCTGTTCCTGGTTGGATTCGGCCGTCGATTGCTGTGGACGATCACCGCGTTCACGGGAGCACACAGTCTCACGCTCGGCTTGAGCGCGTTGGGATGGATCACCTTGCGCCGGCCGCCTGTGGAAGCCGCCATCGCACTGTCGATCGTGCTCGTTGCCGCGGAAGCCCTTCATTCTCGCGAGACGCTCTCGCGCCGCTGGCCGGCGCTTGTGGCGTTCCTGTTCGGTCTGGTGCACGGGCTGGGATTCGCCGGCGCGCTGGAGGAGATCGGGCTGCCCCAGCAGCATCTGATCGTCGCGCTGCTCACGTTCAACCTGGGCGTGGAAGCCGGTCAGTTACTGGTCGTGCTCGTCGCGTGGGGAATCCACCAGGTGGCGAAGGATCGTCCGCAATGGGCTCCGGCGCGGGTCGCAGCCCTCTATGCCATTGGCTCGGTGGCGGCCTTCTGGTCGATCGACCGGGTGATCGCGATCGTCGCGT
>CAZEDA010000470.1:0-3308 GCA_964510915.1 uncultured Rhodocyclaceae bacterium
AGGCCGGCGTCATCGACGCGCAGCAGGGCGGCACGGCCTACTTCACCACCAAGGATGCGGCGTTCTCGCTGCTTGGCGACCTGCAGGGCGGCTGGGACAACCCCATGCAGGCGCAGCAGTGGCTCGAATACGGCGGCGGCAAGGACATCGCCCGCGAACTCTATCGGAAGTACAACGCGTACTTCGTGACGGGGGTCTGGTACGGCACGGAGTCCGTGCTGTCCAAGAAGCCGGTGCGCACGCTCGCCGACTTCAAGGGCATGAAGGTGCGTGCACCGGTGGGCATGGGGCAGGACATCTGGAAGGCGCTGGGTGCCTCGCCGGTGAATCTGCCGGGCAGTGAGGTCTACACCGCGCTGGAGCGTGGTGTGGTCGACGCCTCCGACTGGGGCACGCTTGCGATGAACCAGGACCTCGGCTATCACAAGCTCGCCCGGTATCCGTCCTATCCCGGGTTCCACTCGATGCCCATGGGCGATCTTGCGGTCAACCTGAAGAAGTGGAACGCGCTGCCCGACGACCTCAAGCAGATCGTCGAGGTCGCCGGGCGGGATCTTGTGCGGGAGATGGTGCAGCGCCACGCGATCGACGACCAGCGCATCGCGCGGGACGCCGCGAAGCTCGGCTTCGAGCCCTTCGACCTGCCTGCCGCGGAGCGCCAGAAGTTCCGCGAAGTCGCACGCGGCGTCTGGAACACCTACGCCGGCCGCAGTCCGATGGCGCGCAAGGTGCTCGATTCGCAGCTCGCCTTCATGCGGGACCTCGCCCTCATCAAATAGCGGCCGGACGTCCCTCGACGCGGCCGGCCCGGCGCCATGATTCCCATACGCGATCCCCGCCGGTGATGCGGAGCTTTCTCGATCAGGCCATGCAGTTCATCGGCCGCCAGACCAGTCTCGTCTATCTCGTGATCGTCGCGATCACCGCGTACGAGGTGGTGATGCGCTACGTGTTCCAGGCGCCCACGATCTGGGTGCACGAGATCACCGTCCTGCTGGCCGCCTCGGCCTTCGTGATCGGCGGGCCGCTGGTGCACGCGAGCCGTGGCCACATCGCGATCTCCTACTTCTTCGAGCGCATGCCGGCGCACTGGCAGCGGGTGGTGCGGCTGTTCACCACCGTGGCAACACTCGTGTGTCTGGCGATCCTCAGCTATGCCGCGATCGATCAGGCGGCGGTTTCGCTGCGCGACATGGAAACGTCCGGCACGGCGCTCAACCTGCCGAGCCCGCCGTTTCTCAAGACGCTGTTCGCGGTGGCCTGCGTGATCCTCACCCTGCAGACGCTGGTACATCTGGTTCGCGACCTCGCGGCCCTGCGCGAGGAGCGCCGGTGAGCATCGAATGGATCACCGTCGTGATGTTCGGCTCGATGCTGGTGCTGCTCGCCCTCGGCCTGCCGCTCGCCTTCGTCACGAGCCTGATCGGCGTCACCTTCACGCTCGGTCTGTTCGGACCCGACGGCCTGCAGCTCGTCGCGAGCCGCATCTTCACCTTCATGAACGAGTACGTGCTCGTGTCGGTGCCCATGTTCATCATGATGGCCTCGATCATGGAGCGCTCCGGCGTCGCGAAGGATCTGTTCGCGGCGATGCGGGTATGGGCCGGGGGGCTGCCGGGTGGGCTCGGCATCCAGACCATGCTTGCGGCAACTCTGATGGGCGCGATGACCGGCATCATCGGCGGCGAGATCGTGCTCCTGGGACTCATCGCGCTGCCCCAGATGCTGCGCCTGGGTTACGACCGGAAGCTCGCCATCGGCACCATCTGCGCGGGCGGCTCGCTCGGCACGATGATCCCGCCATCCATCGTGCTCGTGATCTACGGTCTCACGGTGAATGTCTCGGTCGGAGAACTGTTCACGGCCAATCTGGTGCCCGGTCTGATCCTCTCGGCCACCTACATCGTCTACATCTTCGTCCGGTGCCGGATCGACCCGAAGCTCGGGCCGCCTGCGCCGCCCGAGGAGCGCAACATGAGTCTCGGCGCCCGAATCGGGCTGCTGAAGAGTCTGGCCCTGCCCATGGTGGTGATCACCCTGGTGCTCGGCACGATCTACTTCGGTATCGCGTCCGTCACCGAGGCCGCCGCCATGGGTGTGGTCGGGACGCTGATCGCCGCCGCGTTCCGCGGGGAACTGCGCTGGGTGATCGTTCGCGACTCGCTGCAGCAGACCATGTCCACGTGCGGGATGCTGCTTTGGCTGTCCTTCGGTGCGACGGCCATGATCGGGGTCTACAACCTCGCGGGCGGTCCGGCCTTCGTGCGGGAGGTGATCACCGGGCTGCCGCTGCCACCCCTGGGCATCATCCTGGTGATGATGGGCATCCTGCTGCTGCTGGGCTGCATCATGGACTGGGTGGGCATCTGCCTGCTCACCATGCCCATCTTCGTGCCCATCGTGACGGCCCTGGGCTACAGCCCGATCTGGTTCGGGGTGCTGTTCTGCCTCAACATGCAGGTCTCCTACCTGTCGCCGCCGTTCGGCCCGGCCGCGTTCTACCTGAAGGGCGTCGCCCCGCCGGACATCACCCTGAACGAGATCTTCTCGGCCGTGTGGCCGTTCATCGGCCTGCAGCTCGCGATCCTCGTGCTGGTCGTCCTGCTGCCGGACCTCGCGCTCTGGCTTCCCGGGCTGGCGGCGCCCTGACCATCCCCGCGACGGAACGACTTCGCTGGCCTGCGGTCACAGCCGGCGAAGCGATGCGGACTGGTGGGGTGGCACCGGGCAGCGGCATCGGTTCCTTCCACCCCAGCCAGGAGAGACAGACATGAAGTCCATGATCGCGACCGGCGCGGCGAGTCTCCTCGTCGCGTTTCCCGCCCTTGCCCAGTACACCTATCCGTCCATCGAGGACGCGGCCCGCATCACCGAGGCGCATGCCACCAAGCTCGATCGCGACTCGGCCCAGCGCTTCGGCGACATGATCCGGTTCGACGTGAAGGTCGGGTGGAAGAATCCGGAAGCCCGTCCGGAAACCGAGGCCCCCTACCGGATCGTCCGCTATCTGGCGAAGTGCGAGGACAAGCAGCTGGCGGTGTCGGCCGTCGCGGTGATCGATGGAGCCAGCCGGATCGTGAAGAACTTCGGGATCGCCCCCGGCGGCTGGGACTTCCTGACACCCGAGAAGGCCTCGGCCGAGAGTCAGTTCCTCGAGCGGGTCTGCGACATGCCGCTCTGACGGGCTTCCGGTCGCCGGCGCCACGTGCGCGGCGGGATCGGGGCAGGGTCCTGCCACAGCCCCGCCCGCCGGGTGCGCGCGGCGGCTTCCTCCGCCTCGAAGCGGGGTGCCTGGGCGCCCCGCGCAT
>CAZEDA010000471.1:0-3305 GCA_964510915.1 uncultured Rhodocyclaceae bacterium
CTGCTGCGCGACGAGACCAATCCGGCCCGGCCCGTGGTGGCGGAGTTCACCCGGCGCGACATCCTGAAGGCCGGCGAGTCGTACACCGCGACCGTCAAGATCACCGTCCCGTTCGACATCGACGGCGAGTTCCACGTGATCGCGATGACGGACGCCAGCGTTGCCGGGTCGCCCTACAACAGCTCCAACATCTCGCCGCGCTTCGCGGGCCTGCGCACCGTCGGAGACCGCGTGCCGGAGTTCCAGGGCGAGGGCAACAACGTCACAGCGACTCCGGTGACGATCACGCCGTTCGTCGCGCCCGATCTCCAGGTCACCGCGCTGGGCGTGCCGCTGCGGGCGATCCGTGGCCAGGGCTTCGACCTCAGCTACACGGTGAGCAACCTCGGGGGCTCCACGCCGCCGCAGCAGACCGTCTGGGAAGACCTGGTGTACCTGTCGCGGGATGCCTTCCTCGACACCCGGGCCGACCGCTTCATCGCCTCGATCCGGCGGGAGAACGGGCTCGCGGCCGGCGCCAGCTATCAGATCGACCGCACGTTCACCGTGCCGACCGATCTCGCCACCGAGGCGTACTACGTATTCGTGGTCACCGACCCCAACCGCTACGACGCCCGCGGCGCGGTGTTCGAAGGAGACAACGAGCGCAACAACCAGCGCGTGAGCGCGGTGCCGATGGTGATCGAACTGCCGCCGCCCAGCGACCTCACGGTCATCGACGTGGACGTGCCGGCGCAGGCGCGCTCGGGCGAGCCCATCGTGATCGGCTGGACGGTGAAGAACCAGAGCGCCGTCGCGGCGACGGGGTCCTGGACGGATTCGCTGTTCCTCTCCGAAGACGCTACCTGGGACATCAACGACCGGCCGCTGGGTCGCGGCAGCTACAGCGGCACGCTGGGCGCCGGCGAGTCCTACACGCTGGAACTGGAGACCCTGCTGCCCGGCACGGCGCCGGGCCGCTACCGCGTGATCGTCCGCACGGACATCTTCAACCAGGTGCACGAGGGCGTGGACGAGGCGAACAACCGGACGGCGTCCCCCGAGGACCTGCAGGTCGCCGTGGACGAACTGCTGATCGGCACGCCGCTTGCCACCGTGCTCGCCAACGGCCAGGAGAAGCTCTATCAGATCACGGTGCCGCGCGATCAGACGCTGCGCATCACGCTCGACGCCGGCGACGGCCAGAGCGCCAACGAGATCTTCGTGCGTCACGACCGCGTGCCGACGTCGGCGGTGTACGACGCCACCTACACCGGTCCGCTGTCCAGCGACCTCACGGCGATCATCCCGTCCACCGAACCGGGCACCTACTACGTGCTCGTGCGCAACTTCCGCGCGGGTGCCACCGGAGCGCCGGTGCGCATCCTCGCGGAGCTGCTGCCGCTGGTCATCACCGACGTGCACACCGACGTGGGCGGCGACAGCAAGTTCGTCACGACCACCATCTCCGGCGCGCAGTTCCAGGACAACGCGATCATCAAGCTCGTGCGCCCCGGCATCGCCGAGTACGAGCCCATCGTCTGGGATGTCGTCGACAGCACGAAGATCATCGCCAAGTTCGACTTCACCGGCGCGCCCCACGGCCTGTACGACCTGAAGGTCATCAACCCGAACGGCGACACCGCCATCGTGCCCTACCGCTTCCTGGTGGAACGCGCCATCGAACCCGACGTCACCATCGGCCTGGGCGGCCCGCGCGTGATCCTCGCGGGGGACCAGGCCACGTACTCGGTGGCGCTGCAGAGCACCTCGAACATCGACACGCCCTACACCTACTTCGAAGTGGGCGTGCCGCAGCTCAACCTGAACCCCATCGTCTACGGCCTGCCGTACCTGGAGTTCTTCACCAACGTGCGCGGCACGCCCGAAGGCGCGGAAGGCTCCCCCAACGCCGCGGTGCCATGGGCGCAGTTGGAGTCCATCACCAACACCATCGGCCAGCTCGCGACTTCCGGCTTCCTGTACGACATGCCGGCCGACGGTTTCGGCGGCTTCACCTTCAACGTCGCGACCTACCCCGGCCTGAAGGAACTGCACGAGCGCGCCTTCGACCAGTTCCGCGCACGCATGGCGGCACAGTTCCCCGACCTCGACGAGAAGCTCGCCGACGGGCCGGCGGGCATCGGCGCGTGGTGGGATGCCCTCAAGTCCAAGGCCGACGAGATGGCCCCCGGTCTTGGTGCCGTGATGGACCAGATCGACTTCGTGCAGATGTACAACGAGAACGAGGCGGTGCCGGACGATTGCGTGATTCCGTTCATCCCGTTCCGCTTCCACATCTACGCGAGCTCCACGAGCATGACGCGGGAGGAGTTCGTCGCGTTCCAGTCGCAGAAGGCGCGCGACCTGCGCCTTGCGCTGTTCGAAGCCGAAGAGGCCCCAGCCGCCTTGCTCGCGCTGGCCGCCAACGAGAACAACTGGGTCGACCTCTATCTCGCCGCGCTGGAACAGGCGGAGCTGCTGCGTCCCGACGGCGCCGTGCCGCCGATCCGCACGCAGCAGCACATCGTGAGCCTGATGAGCATCATCGCCTCGGGCATCCTCTTCGGCCCGGCGGGCGGGGAGATCCGCAGCGACGGCGACCTGCTGGGCTTCTTCGAGAAGGTCCGGGAGCTTTACGGCCACGACCAGGACCGCCTGGCCGAGATCGAGTACTGGGACCCGAGGCAGAGCGACTGCTACGAAGGCGAAGTGCCGGTACCCGCGATTCCCGAGTTCGCGGACTACGACCTCGGGTTCTCGCAGGAGACCCACTTCGAGGCCTTCCGCATCTACGTGCCGTGGATGCCCTTCGAGAACCGCGGCGACGGGCTGCCGCTGGAGTTCCAGATCAACGGGCCGGAGCCCGTGGGTGGCGACGAGTTCGTCGCGCTCGACTTCTCGCGCTATCTGTCCGGCCGCGCAGGCGGCACCGGTCGCCTCGCGTCCGTCACGGGGCCGCAGACCTTCGATACCCAGGGCTGGCTGCCCACGGGGCAGGCGCTGCCCTACACGGTGCGCTTCGAAAACAGCGCCGCGGCTTCCAGCCATGTGAACGAAGTGCGCATCGTCACGGCGCTCGACGCCGATCTGGACGCGCGCTCGTTCGAGCTGGGCGACATCACCATCGGTGACATCACCATCGACGTGCCCGAGGGCCGTTCGCTGTTCCAGGGTGAGTTCGACTTCACCGCGACGCGCGGCTTCCTGCTGCGCGTGAGCGCGGGCGTCGACCTGTACCAGGAAACACCGTCCGCGACGTGGCTCATCCAGGCCATCGATCCGCTCACCGGCGAACTGCTGCAGGACACCACGCGCGGGCTGCT
>CAZEDA010000472.1:0-3297 GCA_964510915.1 uncultured Rhodocyclaceae bacterium
CAAGAATGGGGTCTGGTCTTGCAAGCAACCATAGTTCCCCGAATACCCGAAGTCTTCTGCCACCAACCGGCGGCGGATCTTGCCGAGCCCTCCCCCGCCTGACACATTGGCGAACGCAACGCATGCCCGTCTGCGGCCGCAAACCATCCACCACGCCCCGCAGCCCGGTCACGACACCTCGAGCTTCAGTCCCTGACGCCGCGCCCCGGCGTCGCCGTCTTCTGGTATTGCGGTGCCGCGCCCACCCCCGGGGTGTAGGCGTTCAGCGCGAGGATGTAGTTGAACACGTCTTCGGCGAACTGCGCCCAGTCGAGGTAGTGGCGATCGTGCTTGACCTCGCGCAGTTCCAGGATCACGCCCTTGAACGCCCCCGCGCCACCGAGAGGGCCGGGAGGCCCGACCTTGTCCGTGCGTTTCCCCAATGCGCCGAAGGCGCCGCTGAAGTTGGCCTGTCTTCCTGGGTTGAACTGCTCGAAGGTCCCCGCCGTGAGCAGGTCGTGCCCCAGGGGCATCCCCATCAGCCAGTCCCGGCGCGACACGGGAATCGGGATCACCTTGCCGGGTTTGGTCATCTGGGCGGTTTGGGGATGGTATTTCGGCGGGGCGCCTTTCAGCCCGCGTGCGATCACGTTGCCGGCGGGCGCGAAGTTCGCGGCCGGGAAGGCGTCCTTCGCGGTGTCGAGCGCGAATTGCACCCAATGATCGGGGTGGGTCAGGTAGTAGTCCCTCTCGGTATTGGGAAGTTGCGCAAACATGCCGCCGAAGTCAGTCCGGCCCATGATGATCGCCACCATCTTCGCGTACTTGAACGCCTGCGCGTAAGGGTCCAGACCGGGGATGATCGCGCCGCGACGAAGATACAAGGCGATCATCGCCATCAACCCGCGCATCGCCTGGCTCGGCACGTATCCCGTTCCCATGCGATTGCGGTCGTGAATGGGCGCCTTTCCGGGCACTCCCGAAATCGCGTCCGTCACCGTGTCGAGGGTGGCGGCGTTGGCATCGCTGCGCCCCCCCAGACCCAGCAGTTCTTCCTTGGCGTCACTGCCGGGGCGACTCAATTCGTCCAGAAGCACCATGAGCCGTTCGAGCCGCACCCCAACGGTGGTCTGGGGCGTTGCAGTCGGATCCCCTGCCTGCAGGATGACGTCGTTCTGCAAAGGCCCGTCGACATAGGGATTCGCGGCGGCGTTCTGGAGCAAGTTGCCCTTCCCTCCGGCCGCCGCGGTCAGGTTGCCGAAGAAGGCTTGCAGGGCAGCCATCGTCGCCTGCAGGTTGGCGAGCCCACCCGCCGTTTCCTCGAATGGCGGCTTCACCACGAACTCCACATCCGACAAGCCGTGCGCCGGTTCGTCCGCCTCCATGCGCCAGCCGGCACCAGTGTAGATGGGGTCGTACTTGGCGAAGGGCGACCCGTCGGCGTGGCTCACCATCCAGTTGGTCTCGAACTCGAAACCCACCGCACGCTGAATGACGGGTGTCGAGGCGCGCGGCGCCCGAAGGAGCGCTGGATTCGAACCCGCGGCCGGTCCCGTTCGTACGGATGAACCGTTGCGGGCGGCGTCCTGGCCGGGCAGGCGTTGCATCGCTGAGCCGTCTGGGCGTGAGGCAACTTCGGGCGCCGAGGGCCGTTGTTCCTTCGGACCGAATGCTGCATCGATCCGGGCGCGTTGGGCGAGGGTCCGCGGGCTTCGCGCCACCGCGTCTCCGGCAGACGGGCGACTGGCGGCATTGACGTTCCTTAGCGGTGCGCTGACCGTCGCGGACCGTGGCGGCTCCTGACTGCGCTCCCGCGGGGGAAGCGGTCGTGCGGGGCGGTGGGGTGTCTTCAAGGGCGCCAGACCTCTCTCGTCTTGCCGCGTACTCCACGACGTTCCGTCACGCGTCGCGGACATCCGCCATGAGTCTGCCCGTGCCGGACCACTTGCGCCATCGGTGTTCTACCGATTTTAGAGGGTACCTTTGCCGAGGCTCTCCTCCAGCACCACCCCCGCCTCGCGCATGGCAGTCAACGCCGCGGCCAGCGACCCGCCCAGATCGATTCCCCGGCACGCAGCGAGCAACACGACGGTCTCGAACCCAAGCCGGCGGGCATCGATGGCGGAATACGCCACGCAGAAATCGGTAGCCAGCCCGCACAGCACGACGCGCGTGAAGCCCCGCTCCCGCAGATACCCCGCCAGCCCGGTCGGGGTGCTGCGATCGTTCTCGTAGAAGGCGGAGTAGGAATCGATCTCGCTCCGGAACCCCTTGCGAATCACCAGTTCGGCTCGCGTCACCTGGAGTGCGGGGTGGAAGTCTGCGCCCGGGGTCCCCTGTACGCAGTGATCTGGCCAGAGTGTCTGCATGCCATATGGGAACGTCACTGACTCGTAAGGCGAGCGGGCCGGATGGGCGCTGGCGAACGAACGGTGACCCGGCGGATGCCAGTCCTGCGTCAGCGCCACGTGGGCAAATCGCGCGGCGAGACCATTGACGACAGGCACGATCTCGTCGCCCCCGGCGACGGCCAGCGCGCCTCCAGGGCAGAAATCGTTCTGGATGTCGATGAGGAGCAGCAGATCCCGTTCGGGATCGTAGGACGGGCTAGGCATGGTTTTCCCGGTGTTTGAGCGGACCCCGCCGAGTGTAGACCAGGGCATTCGCGGATCGGCGCCATCCCTTGCATTGGGCGTCGGCGTTCGCGCGTCTCGCAAAGCCGTCGCCCGCGTTCAAAGTGTCTTCGGAGGGCCGCTGGTCTACGGTGTCGGATGCAACACCATAAATGCCGGCGCACTACCGCCATGCGCCCCACGGCGGACGGTCAACCGGAGTACTCTCGGCGGATCGTCATGCACGCCTCCACCCCATGTCTCACGCTCTCGACGAAGCCATTCGGCTGACCTCTACCGGTGCCAACACCTACTCGGGCGCCACCCATCCCGCCTACGCCAACATGGTCGGGCCCTACGGCGGCGCCACGAGCGCGACGCTGCTCAATGCGGCCTTGTTGCATCCGTCCCGCCTGGGCGATCCCATCGCGCTTACGATCAACTTCGCGGGGCCAGTTGCGGAAGGCCCGTTCGAGATCGAGGCGGTGCCGGTGCGCACCAATCGTTCGACCCAGCACTGGTCTCTATTGATGCGCCAGGGAGGCGCGGTATGCACGAGTGGGTCCGCAGTGTTCGCGCAGCGTCGCGAGACCTGGTCCGGGCAGGACGCGGTGGCGCCGGACGATATGCCGCCCCCCGAGAGCCTCCCGCGATTTCGTTCGGATCTCCTGCCACCCTGGACGCGCTGCTACGACATGCGTTTCCT
>CAZEDA010000473.1:0-3279 GCA_964510915.1 uncultured Rhodocyclaceae bacterium
GCGGATGGCTTCCAGACGCTGCGCTACGTGATCCTCCCGAACATCGCGACGGCGCTGCTCGCGGGAGGCATGCTGGCGTTCGCGCTGTCCTTCGACGAGGTGATCGTCACCACCTTCACGGCGGGACAGCAGAGCACCCTGCCGATCTGGATGCTGAGCGAGCTCGTGCGGCCGCGCGAGCGCCCTGTGACCAATGTGGTGGCGGTGTTCGTGATTGCCGCGACGTTCATTCCCATCGTGGCGGCGTTCTATCTCACGAGGGATACCCAGGATGTGGCGGGCAGCGTGAAGTGACGCGGCCCGGTTCGTAGACGAAACAGCGAGGAAGGGTCGAGCGATGGATACGCAACTGTTGATTGGCGGCAAGTTCGTGGATGGGGCAGGGGAGAGCCTGCCGGTGCTGAATCCCGCGACCGGCGGCACGCTCGCGACGATCGCGGAGGCGACCCCGCAGCAGGTGGATGCCGCCGTCGCCGCGGCGTCCCGGGCGTTCGAGAAATGGAGTCAGACGACGCCGGCGGAGCGCGCCACGCTGCTGCTGCGGCTGGCACAGCGCATCGAGGACGAGGCGGCCGAGTTCGCCCGCCTCGAGTCGCTCAATTGCGGCAAGCCGCTTGCGCGGGTTTCTGCGGACGAACTGCCCGCGGTGGCCGATGTGTTCCGCTATTTCGCGGGGGCGGCGCGCTGCCTGTCGGGCTCGGCGGCCAAGGAGTACCTCGCCGGGCACACGAGCATGATCCGTCGCGACCCCATCGGCGTGGTCGCACAGATCGCTCCGTGGAACTACCCGCTCATGATGGCGGCGTGGAAGATTGCGCCGGCGCTGGCAGCGGGCAACACGCTCGTGCTGAAGCCCTCGGAACTCACGCCGCTCACGACGTTCAAGCTCGCGCGGGTCTGCGCGGAGATCTTCCCCGAGGGTGTCGTCAACGTCGTCCACGGGCGCGGTCCGATCGTCGGCCAGCCCCTCATCTCGCATCCGAAGGTTGCGATGGTGTCCATCACGGGCAGCATTGCCACGGGTCAGGCCGTGCTGCAGGCGGCCGTTCCGACGCTGAAGCGCACTCACCTCGAACTGGGCGGCAAGGCCCCCGTGATCGTCTTCGACGATGCCGATCTCGATGCGGTCGTGAGCGGACTGCGCACCTTCGGCTACTACAACGCCGGCCAGGACTGCACGGCGGCCTGCCGGGTGTACGCCGGCGCCGGCATCTACGACAAACTCGTGGCCGATCTCGGCGCAGCAGCCAGTTCGCTCGCGGTCGGCGCACCGGAGAACGAGTCGACGGAACTGGGGCCGGTCATCTCCGCGCGCCAGCGGGAGCGCGTGGCAGGGTTCGTGGATCGCGCCGCCTCGGTGAAGCACATGGAGGTCGTCGCCGGCGGCAAGGTCGTGGCGGGCGCGGGTTTCTTCTACGAGCCCACCGTGATCGCCGGCGCGCTGCAGGACGACGAGATCGTCCGCAAGGAGGTGTTCGGTCCGGTGATTTCCGTCACGCGCTTCAGCGATGCCGATGATGCCGTCGCGTGGGCCAACGACTCCGACTACGGACTCGCGTCGTCCGTTTGGACGCGGGATGTGTCGCGCGCCATGAAGGTCGCCTCCCGGCTCCAGTACGGCGCCACCTGGATCAACACGCACTTCATGCTCGCCACGGAGATGCCGCACGGCGGTCTGAAGCAGTCGGGCTACGGAAAGGACATGTCCATGTACAGCCTCGAGGACTACACGGTCGTCCGGCACGTGATGGTGAATCTCGGGTGATCGCGCGCCGGCTCGCGGCCCTTGCGGCTGCGGGCTGGATCGTCCTGTCGGGGGCCGCGGCCGGCGTCGACCTTGCCCCGGAAAGCATCGCCCCGTTTTCCGATGTCCCCGAGGGACCGGCAATGCCCTCGGGTTGGCGCCCGACCACGGTACCGGGCGTCTCGCGTCCCACCGTTTACGACATCGTGCGGGACGAGGGTGTCTCCGTACTGCGGGCCCGGGCCAGGGCAGCGATGTCCGGGCTGGATCACATCGTGTCCGTCGACCCGGACCGCAAGCCCATCCTTTCCTGGCGCTGGAAGGTCACACGGCCTGTGAATGGCGGTGCTGCTGGCACGAAGCAAGGCGACGACTACAGCGCCCGCGTATACGTGTTCTTCGACTACGACCTCAACCGGCTCGGGTTCCTGGCCCGCTCCAAGGTCAAGCTCGCGCGTGCCCTGCATGGCGACGCCGTTCCCGCTGCGGCGCTTTGCTATGTGTGGGACGCCAGGGCGCCCGTCGGTACGGTCATGCCGAGCGCGTACACCGACCGCGTCCGCATGATCGTTCTCGACTCGGGTGCGGCCGATGCCGGTCGCTGGATCAGCCATTCGCGCAACGTGGCAGAGGACTTCCGCAAGGCTTTCGGCGAAGCCCCACCCCGGGTCACCGGCGTGGCGGTAGCCACCGATACGGACAACACGGGCGATGACGTGACGGCCTGGTTTGGAGACCTCCGGTTCGACGGCCCGACGGCACCTGGTCCGGCCCGCTGACACGTCGGTTGAATTGACACCCATTGCCGGAACCCTTGACACTAACTCCCCAAGCAATTGATCCAAAACATGTAATTCCGCATGGCACACGGGTTGCAAATGAGAAGGAAAAAGCAGCGGCGCATCAGCCGGGTTCCAACAACGGGGACCACACCGGGAGACCTTCCCGACCGATGCGCCAATCTGCGATACAGGTTTCCAGCTTCACAGGTTTCTTGCTCTTCTTGGCGGTTGGGCAGAAAACGGGAACGCCGCGCGAAAGCGCGGCGTTTCTTTTTGTGGCGTGACCGACCTGGCACCTTTGTCCGGGCCCCTTTCCACGCCAAGCTCGAGTCCAGCTCATTCGTCGCCGATTCCGGCGCACGACGCGCGAACGCTCCCCGCTACACTTCGGGATCCCTTCCCCCATCGCAGCAGCGGTCCTTGAGCACGCGAACGTTCCGACTTCTCCTCCTGCTGTTCCTCCTCGTCCCGCCGCGGCTTTGGGCAGCGGTGTCGTTCGAGGAGGCGCGTGCGGCCTATCTGCCAAGCGATGCCGTTCTGCTGGACCGGGAAGGCCGTGTGCTGCACGAGCTTCGCGTGGACGAGAAGAGCCGACGCCTGCCCTGGGTGTCACTCGACCGGGTGTCGCCGGCAGTGGTCGCCGCCGTGCTGCATGCAGAAGACAAGAGGTTCTTCGAGCACGGGGGCGTCGACTGGCGGGCGCTGGGTGACGCTGCCGTGGACACGCTGATCCGCGGTGCGCCGCGCGGCGCG
>CAZEDA010000474.1:0-3263 GCA_964510915.1 uncultured Rhodocyclaceae bacterium
CTGGTACAGCAGGTCCTCGAACACGGCGCGCTGCCGCTTGAAGCCGTTGGTGCTGACGTTGGCGAGGTTGTTCGAGATGACATCGACGTTGAACTGCTGCGCTTCGAGGCCGGTCTTGGCGGTCCAGAGAGATCGGATCATGGTGTGATTCTGTTGTCTCGGCGCCCCGCGTCGGGCGGGCCGCGTAGGGAGGTCAGCTGTTCAGGTTGAGCAGCTGGGAAAGACCGCGGGAGTTCTGATCCGCGTTCTGCATGAGACGCACCTGCGTGTCGAACTGGCGCGAGACCGAAATGATGCTGGTGATGGCATCGACCGCATTGACGTTGCTGCCTTCCAGCATGCCGCTCGTGACCCGCACACCGGCGGCAGCCTGGGCAGGCCGCCCGTTCTGCTGCCGGAACAGGCCGTCTGCCCCGCGCTCCATCGTCTTCTCCGGCGGATTCACCAGCTTCATGCGACCGATGATGGTGGCCGTGTTGGGCGTGCCCACCAGCGGAATGGCGGAGATCGTGCCGTCGCCACCGATGGTGATGGTGTTGTCCGGCGGAATCAGCAGCGTGCCGCCGTTCTCGCTCAGCACCGGCAGGCCGCCGTGAGTTTCCAGAATGCCGTTCGCACCGATCTGCAGCGCACCGTCCCGGGTATAGGCCTCCTTGCCGTCGGGTCCGCGCACGCTCAGGAAACCCTTGCCCTGGATCGCCACGTCGAACGGACGTCCGGTCTCGCGGATCGGGCCGAGCGAGAAGTCTGTGCCGGTCGTCGAATCCACCACGAAGGCACGCGTGCGTGCACCGGGGCCTTCCACCGGCAGAGCACGGAAAGCCGTGGTCTCCGTGCGGTAGCCTGCGGTGCTGACGTTGGCCAGGTTGTGCGCCACCTGGTTCTGGCGATCGAACATGCTCTTCGCACCGTTCATGGCCAGATACAGCAGCCGATCCATGGGTCCCCTCCTCCTCGCTGGCTTCAGGCCGCCCAAGCGGCCCGGCCGTTATCTCAGGTTGACGATCGTCTGCAGAACGGCGTCCTGGGTCTTGATGGTCTGCGCGTTGGCCTGGTAGACCCGCTGCGCCACGATCATCGCCACCAGTTCGGAAGTGAGTTCCACGTTGGAATCTTCGACGGCGCCGGATTGCAGCGTGCCGAGCGTGCCGCTCGTCGGGACACCCACCAGAGCGAGACCGGAGTCCACCGTCTCCTGCCAGAGGTTGTTGCCGAGCGGGTTGAGACCTTGCGGGTTCACGAAGTCGGCGAGCACGACCTGACCGAGGTTGCGGCTCTGGCCGTTGTTGTACCGGCCGCGGATGATGCCGTCGGGCGACACGTTGAAGCCCGTCAGGCGACCGGCCGTGTAACCGTCCTGGTTCAGACGGATGACACCGTTGTCCGAGCTGTACTGCGTCGTCCCCGTCAGATCGAAGTCGATGTCCAGGGGTGTCGTACCGCCGGACGCGATCGTGAGAGACGTGGCGAGCGCCGCAGTGGGTGTCACGAGCCGACCGGTGTCCTGATCGAAGGTCAGCTGCACGGGAGTACCCGCACCACCGCCGAAGTCCACATCGGTGACCGGACCGTTTTCCACGGACCCGTACATGTCCCACTGGTTGGCGCTGGTGTTCACGAAGTAGACCGTCAGCACCTGCGGATTGCCGAGCGAATCGTAGACCGTGCCGGACGTGGAGTAGTTGTAGCTGCGCACATTCGCCGGATCGAACGTCGTGACCTGCGGGAGTCCCTGGTTGGAGTCCAGGTTCACGCCCATCTCGAACAGCGTGGTCGCCTGGGGCGGGATGTCCGAGTTGTCGAACTGCAGCGGTGCCGGTGCGGCGTTGACGATGTTGCCGTCGCCGTCGACGCCGTAACCCGTGAGATTCAGGCCGTCCCCGTTGACGATGAAGCCTTCGTTGTCGAGGCGGAACTGACCGTTCCGGGAGTACACGACCTCACCCTGATCTTCGAGACGGAAGAAGCCGCGGCCGCCGATCGCGAAGTCGAGTGCATTGGCCGTCGGCGTGATGGTGCCCTGGTTGAAGACCTGCGCCACGCCCTGGAGCTTGGCACCGATGCCGATCTGGCCCGAGGACGCGCTGGCAAAGGACCCGGCAAACACGTCCGAGAACTGCGCCGTGGCGCCCTTGAAGCCGACCACCGACGAGTTGGCGACGTTGTTGCCGATCACATCGAGGTTTCGCGAGGCGATGCTGAGACCGCTCAATCCTGTCTGGAAGCCCATCTTTCACTCCTGTGTTGCTTGATCTGTTGTCCTGCCGGCGATCGCCGGATCAGATGACCCGCTCGACATCCGTGAACGCCACGGATCCGAGCGCCCCCGTGTTGACGGTCACCCCGCCGGCGAGCGAAACGCTTTCGACCTTGGCATACCCGAAGGTGCTGCCGACCTTCCTGCTGATGCCATTGGCGTCCACCGCGTGGACCTCGAAGGTGTAGAGACCCTTCTTCGCCACACCGCCTGCGGGCGAGTCGACCTGTCCGCTCCACGGAAACTCGTGCCGTCCCGCCGGTGTCGCCTGCTTCGAATACTCTTCGCTGTAGATGACCACGCCCTTGTCGTCCTTGACGTCCACGCGAAGCACCGGCGTGGACTGGTCCAGCTGGAACCCCAGGGGGACCTCTCCGCCGTCGAATTCCACCGTGTTGCCCGGCGCGATCACGTGGCGACCGAGCATGCTGCTCGCCTGCATCGACTGGGCTCCCACCAGGCTCTTGCTCATGTTGCCCATGGTCTCGTTCAGCTTGTCGATGCCGCTCACGGTGCTGATCTGTGCGAGCTGGCTCGTCACCTCCGCGTTCTCGAGCGGATTCAGCGGGTCCTGATTCTTCATCTGATTCACCAGGAGCGTCAGGAAGCGGTCCTGCGGGGTCTCGGTCTTGTTCGTGGAGGCGCCGGCGGCCGCGGCCGTCGCGGCGGCGCTGCTGGTCGACGTGGCAAGTGCGTTGGTGGTGGTCATGGAAGGTTATTGCCCGAGGCTCAAGGTTCGCAGAAGCAGACTCTTCGCGGTGTTCATCACATCCGTGTTGATCTGGTAGGCGCGGGAGGCAGAGATCATGTTGGTCATCTCCTCCACCACGCTGACATTCGGATAGGTCACATAGCCTTTGGCATCGGCCATCGGATGCTTGGGGTCGTAGACGAGACGCGGCGCGGAGGGATCGTCGATCACCTCCTTCACCCGTACCGCCGGTGCAGTCATGCCCTCGCGCAGCGGCAGCGCCTGGAAGACGACCTGCTTGCCGCGGTAAGGCGT
>CAZEDA010000475.1:0-3259 GCA_964510915.1 uncultured Rhodocyclaceae bacterium
AGAGCGGGACGCCACCCCGAGCGGTGCCCACGGCGCCCTTCTTGCTAAACTCGCCCGGTCCCCCAGCTTTGCATTGGAGAAGTTCGCATGTCCGTCTTGCGGTTCGTGGTGTCGGTCTCGCTGCTGGTGTTCCTCGGCGCTCCCCTCTCTGGTGCGCAGGAGCCCGTGAAGGGCGGAACGCTCACCATGGTGGTGCAGCCCGAACCACCCGGCCTCGTGTCGGCGTTCAACTCCGCGGGTCCCATCGGCGTGGTGTCGACGAAGATACTCGAAGGGCTCATCACCTACGACTACGACATGAACCCGAAGCCGAGCCTCGCCGAGACCTGGAAGGTGAGCCCGGACGGCAAGACGATCACGTTCAATCTGCGCAAGGGCGTGAAGTGGCACGACGGCAAGGACTTCACCTCGGCGGACGTGCAGTTCTCCGCGATGAAGGTCTGGAAGGAACTCCATCCGCGCGGCCGCTCCACGTTCGCGAAGCTCACGGCGGTCGAGACGCCGTCGCCGCTCATCGCCATCTTCAAGCTGTCGGAACCGTCGCCCTACATGATGTCCGCGCTCTCGGGCTACGAGGGCCAGATCCTGCCCAAGCACCTCTACGACGGCACGGACATTCCGCAGAACCCCTATAACAACAAGCCGGTGGGGACCGGCCCCTTCGTCTTCAAGGAATGGCAGAAGGGCAACTTCATCCTGCTGGAGCGCAACCCGGCCTACTGGGACAAGGCCAAGCCGTATCTCGACAAGATCGTCATGCGGATCATCCCGGACGCCTCCGCACGCGCCGCGGCCTTCGAAACCGGGGAGGTCCTGCTCGGCGGCTTCAGCCCGGTCCCGCTGAACGACGTGAAGCGTCTGGAAGCCACCGGCAAGTTCGATCTCGAAACGAAGGGCTACGAATACCTGGCGCCGCTGTTCCTGCTGGAGTTCAACCTCAAGAACAAGTACCTGCAGGACAAGCGGGTGCGGCAGGCCATTGCGCATGCGGTCAACAAGGATCTCGTCGTGAAGACGGTGTGGTTCGGGTTCGGCAAGCCGGCCACCGGCCCGGTCCCGTCGGTGCTCACGCAGTTCTACTCCGCCGCTGTGCCGCAGTACCCGTTCGACATCAAGAAGGCCGAACAGCTGCTGGACGACGCCGGGTTCAAGCGCGGTGCCGACGGCAAGCGCTTCAAGCTCGTGCACGACTTCCTGCCCTACGGTTCCGACTACCAGCGCACTGCCGAATACCTCAAGCAGGCGCTCGGCAAGGTGGGCATCGACGTCGAGATCCGCAGCCAGGATACGGCCGCGTTCCTCAAGCGCGTCTACACCGACGGCGAATTCGACATCACGAGCAACTTCTTCTATGCGCTGCCGGACCCCACCATCGGCGTGCAGCGCATCTACTGGACGAAGAACATCAAGAAGGGCGTGCCGTTCTCGAACGCCTCGGGCTACTCCAATCCCGAGATGGACAAGGTGATCGAGGCCGCGCAGATCGAGCACGACCGCAAGAAGCGCAAGGAACTCATCGCCCGTCTGCAATCGATCGCCCAGGAGGACCTGCCCGTCCTGGACCTCTTCGAAGTGCGCTTCTTCACGCTCGCCAACAAGAAGGTGCAGGACCATACCAACTCCGCGGAAGGCGTCTACGGTTCCTTCTCTGGCGTCTGGCTGAAGAAGTAACGCAGCACCGCCATGCCGCGACTCTTCGGGTATCTCGCGCGCCGGGTGCTGCAGGCTGTGCCCATCGTGCTGGGCATCGCGGTCTTCAACTTCTTCCTGCTCCATCTGGCGCCGGGCGATGCCGCCGACGTGCTGGCGGGGGAGGCGGGCGGCGCTTCCGAGGAGTACCTCGCCCAGATGAAGGCCAAGTTCGGCCTCGATCAGCCGCTCTACGTGCAGCTCGGGCGCTACCTCGCCAACGTGGCGTCCCTCGATCTCGGGTTCTCCTTCCGCCATAACATGGCCGTGACCGATCTCATCGCCGGCCGCCTGCCCGCCACGCTGCTGCTGATGGTCATGGCCGTGGCGCTCGCGTTCGTCGTCGGCATCGTCCTGGGCGTGACAGCGGCCCGCCACGTTCGCAAGCCCATCGACAGCATCGTCTCCGTCGTCGCGCTGCTGGCTTACGCGACACCGATCTTCTGGATCGGGCTCATGATGATCCTGCTGTTCTCGGTCAATCTGGGCTGGCTGCCGTCCGGCGGCATGCAGACCATCGGCGCGGATCTCCAGGGCGCGGCTTACGTTTGGGACATCGCGCAGCACCTCGTGCTGCCGACGCTGACGCTCGCACTGTTCTATCTGGCGCTCTACACGCGCCTCATGCGGGCCTCGATGCTCGAGGTGTACGGACAGGATTTCGTCACCACCGCCCGCGCCAAGGGTCTGGACGAACGCCGCGTCGCCTATCGCCACGTGTTCCGCAATGCCGTGCTGCCGATGGTCACCATGCTCGGGCTCCAGGTGGGCTCGCTCCTCGGGGGCTCGGTACTGGTGGAGACCGTGTTCGGCTGGCCCGGTCTCGGGCGGCTTGCGTTCGAGGCTGTCTTTCAGCGTGACCACAACCTGCTGCTCGGCATCCTGCTGATCTCGTCGCTGCTCGTGGTCGGGGTCAACGTGCTGGTCGACCTCGTGTACGCGAAGCTCGACCCGCGGATCGAACTGCGATGAAGGATTTCCTGCGCCGGTTCGCCCGCAACCGTGCCGCGCTGGGCGGCGCGGTCATCCTGCTCGCCGTCATCGCCATGGCGCTGCTCGCGCCCGTGCTGTACCCGGGCAATCCGTGGGACATGGTCGCCGAGCCGTTTCTCGCGCCGGGGGCGGACCCCGGCTATCCGCTTGGGTCGGACATGATGGGCCGGGACCTCGCCGCGGGCATCTTCCACGGTGCGCGCGTCAGCCTGCTCGTCGGCATCGTCGCGACAGCCGTCGCGCTGCTGCTCGGCGTTTCCATCGGTGCGGTCGCCGGGTACTTCGGCGGCTGGGTCGACGACGTGCTGATGCGCCTCACGGAACTCTTCCAGACCATCCCGGCGTTTCTTTTCGCGATCGTGCTGGTGGCGATCTTCCAGCCGAGTGTCACCACCATCGTGCTGGCCATCGGTGTCGTGTCGTGGCCGCCGGTGGCGCGGCTCACGCGAGGGGAGTTTCTGAGTCTGCGCAGTCGCGAGTTCGTGCAGGCGTGCATTGCGATGGGCATGGGCGATCTGCGGATCATCGTGCTGCATTGCCTGCCCAACGCGCTCGCGCCGATCGTCGTCACCGGCTC
>CAZEDA010000476.1:0-3255 GCA_964510915.1 uncultured Rhodocyclaceae bacterium
TGACGGACGGGCAGGGGCGCACCGTGGATTTCCGCAACACGGTGGTCGTGATGACGTCGAACCTGGGCTCGCAGATGATCCAGCAGATGTCGGGCAGCGAGTATGCGGTGGTGAAGATGGCGGTGATGGCCGAGGTCAAGACGCAGTTCCGGCCGGAGTTCATCAACCGCATCGACGAGGTCGTGGTGTTCCACGCGCTCGACGAGCAGCACATCGCGTCCATCGCGAAGATCCAGCTCAGGCTGCTGGAATCGCGCCTCGCGAAGATGGACATGCAGATCGACGTGACCGACGGTGCTCTCGCCGAGCTGGCGAAAGCGGGGTTCGATCCGGTCTACGGGGCGCGGCCGCTCAAGCGGGCCATCCAGTCCAGCATCGAGAATCCGCTGTCGAAGCAGATCCTCGAAGGCAGGATCGGTCCCAAGGACCGCGTGAAGGTGGATTGCTCTGCCGGGGTGTTCCGGTTCGAGAAGGCTGCGGCCTGAGGAACCGCCGCGTGATCCGCGCACGAGCGCGGATCACGCGGTCACTGACTAGGCGGAGAGCTTGTTCGCCCAGGCCAGCGCTTCGAGATGGAAGCGGTTCACCTGGGCAGAAGAGAGCTGCATGTCGGCCGCGGCGCGGGCAAGGGCTGCGGCGTCGTTCTGTTCGACCGATTCTGCCAGCCGGAGGATCGGGCCATACAGGCCGCTGCGTGTCAGCAGCGCGTCGTTCACCGACTCGGACAGGCTCAGCTGATCCACGAGTTGTTCCATCGGCATCTGCATGATCGCCGGCAGCAGCGAGAACACGCCGACGATGAAGAGATTGTCGCGGTCCTCGGCCGAGATGTACTTTTCACCCACCAGTTCCGTCAGCCGACCTCTCGCGGCGGCCTCACGCATCAGGACCGGCGCGGCCGCGGTGTTGCCGGATGTCGCCAGGAGCAGGGCGAGCCAGCGGGCGAGATTCTGGTATCCCAGGATCGACACCGCGTGGCGGAACGACTGGATCTCGCACGACAGACCGAAACCGGCGGAGTTGATGTAGCGCAGCAGTCGGAACGACAGCGTGGCGTCGCGCTTCAGCAACTGCTCGATCTGCGCGACCGGCGCCTCGGCCTGGGAGGCCTTGATGAGTTCGAGCACGGTCGCCTGACCCGGTGACACCGACTTCGGCGCCGGGCCCGCGATCCGCCGGTACCAGTCGCCCTCGAACATCTGGATGCCCAGTTCCTTGCCGTCCTCGAACTGCTCCCTGGAGGACACCGCGCCCGCGATGCGCTTGCCGGGCAGCCGTTGCGCCGCCTTGGCGGCCGTCTTGAGTTCACCGTTCGTTCCGGCGTCGAGCCACACGTAGTCCACGGCGGTGAGCGTCGGCGGGAACTCCGTGGTGGTGCTGCTCACCCTGGCACAGGTCCCGACACGGCGCGCGCGCAGCGGAGCGATGCATTCCGCTCTGCCGGTCGGCAGCGTCACCGTCACCCCCGAAGGAATCTCGGCGGACAGTTCGTCCATGGACGGGCCCGTGTCCTCGATGAAGCACAGGCCGCCGGGCGCCTTGTCCGCGCCGATGGCCGAGAAGAGCTGGCGATAGGGGGCGACGAGCGAACGGTCGGAGGCGTGGAACACGTAGCCGCAGAAGCGGCTGTCCCGTCCGAGCAGGGGCGTCCGGACGAGGAACGATTCGGTGCTCAAGGTGCGAGGGTCCTCAGGCAGCCATCTCGAACAGATCGCTGCGCGTCTCGCGGCCGGGCTCGGTGAGCAGCTGCTCCATGTCGAGCACCAGCACCACGGAACCGTCACCGGACAGCGTGGCGCCGGCGATGCCCTTCGGCTTGATGTCGTCGAGCGGCTTGATCACCACGTCGTCGCGGCCCACGAAGCCGTCCACGGCGAGAATGAAGCTGGTGACGGCCGTCTGAAGCAGCACGCCGTAAGCCGGAGGCTTCTCCTGCTGCCAGTTGATGAGGCGGGCAAGGGAGCGGATTTCCAGCACCTCGTCGCGGACGAGCAGCGTCGCGCGACCGGAGACTTCCTGGACCTCGTCGGGCCGGATGTTGATGATCTCGCGCACCAGCGAGAGCGGCACCGCAAAGCTCTGCGTGCCGACCTTCACGACCAGCACCGGCAGGATGGCCAGCGTGAGCGGGAGCGCGATGGAGAACGTCGTGCCCTGACCGACGACGGACTTGATGTCGATGCGGCCGTTCAGCTTCTGGATGTTGGTCTTCACGACGTCCATGCCGACGCCGCGCCCGGAGAAGCTGCTCACCTGATCCTTGGTCGAGAAGCCGGGCATGAACACCAGATGCAGCGCATGCCGGTCGTCCATGTTGGCGGCCGTCTCGGCGTCGATGAGACCCTTCTGCACGGCCTTGGACCGCAGGACGTCCGGCTTCATGCCGCGCCCGTCGTCGCTGATCTCGAGGACGATGTGATCGCCCATCTGGTGGGCGGCCAGGCGCACCACGGCCGTCTCGGGCTTGCCGGCGGCGCGTCTCTCTTCCGGGGATTCGAGACCGTGGTCGACGGCGTTGCGGACCAGGTGGATCAGCGGATCGCCGAGTTCCTCGATCATCGTCTTGTCGAGTTCGGTTTCCTCGCCTTCCAGCACGAGATCGACGTTCTTGCCGAGCTGGCGGGCCATGTCGCGGGCAACGCGCGGATACTTCTGGAACAGGCGGCCGATGGGCTGCATGCGGGTCTTCATCACCGCGTTCTGCAGATCGCTCACGAGCAGGTCGAGGTGGCTCACCGCTTCGTCGAGGGAGCGCAGCGTCTCCGCGTCCGTCTTGCCCGCGAGGATGTCCGTCCGCAGACAGTTCATGCGGTTCTTCGCAAGACCGATCTCGCCGGACAGGTTCAGCACCTGATCGAGACGGTTCGTGTCGATGCGGATGGTGGTTTCCTGCGCAACCGTGACCTTGTCGTTTTCGCGTCGGCCGGCGCGAACGCCTTCGGCATCCGGCTGGTCCGCGGCGCGGCGACCCGGCGTCCTCTGCTGGACCTCGTGCACGGCCGGGGTCTCGGCGACCGGGGCCGGCGCGGGGGCGGGAGCGGCAGGTGCCTTGCCCAGCAGGGCGTTGTAGAGCGTGGTCCAGTCGGGTTCGCCGGCGACGGCGGGCACCGCGGCAACCGGCGCTGGCGCAGGGGCGGCCGCTGCGGCGGGGGCAGGGGCGGGAGCCTCGGCTCCGGCGATCGGCATCTTGCCGTCCAGCGCGTTCTGCAGTGCATCGAGCATTGCCTGCTCTGCCGGCGGCGGCAGGGCGGCGCG
>CAZEDA010000477.1:0-3246 GCA_964510915.1 uncultured Rhodocyclaceae bacterium
ACAAGTTCTGGGACTGGTTCAACCAGATCAAGATGAACACCATCAAGCGCATCCCCATCACCATCAGCCTGCTGGACGAGGCGGGAGCGCCCACCATGGTGTGGAGTCTCACCAACGCGTGGCCCACGAAGATCACGGGCACCGATCTCAAGTCCGATGGCAATGAGGTCGCCGTCGAGACCATCGAGATCGCGCACGAAGGGCTCACGGTGGCGAACGGATGACCGACTATCCGCCCCCGGCGTTCCACTTCCGGGTGAGTTTCGGGCTCGCGTCGAACACGCTGGATGCTTCCTTCCAGGAAGTGAGCGGCATCGGCGCGAAGATCGAGACGGAGGAGGTCGTCGAGGGCGGAGAGAACGGATTCGTGCACAAGCTCCCCACCAAGGTCACGCACGGCAACCTGGTCCTGAAGCGCGGCATCGTGCCGATGGACTCGGAGCTCGTGACCTGGTGCCAGGGCACCTTCGCGGCGGGGTTGGGGGGGATTGAACCCAAGACGGTCCACGTGCATCTGCTGGATGCCGAGCAGCAGCCCCTGTATGCGTGGACTTTCGCGAACGCCTATCCGGTCGAGTGGCAGCTCGGCAGCTTCGACGCCATGGAGAACAAGGTGGCGGTCGAAACGATCGAGCTGGCCTTCTCCTACGTCGAGAGGCAGAGGTGACACCATGACCATCGAAGTCCGACAGATGGTGATCCGCTCCACCGTGGGCGGGGACGCGGCCCCGACCGAAGGCCGCCGGCCGGCGCTGCCCGCCGGGGAACTGGAACGCATCAAGGAAGAGATCCTCGCCGAGTGCCGGCGCTGGATGACCGACAAGCTGCAGGAGGCGCGCGAGCGCTGAGCCCCCATGCTTGCCACCAAGACCCGTCTCACGCTCACCCGCTACGACGTCGGCACCGACGGCACGGTGACGATCGACCGGTCGAGCACTTTCACGCTCATGCTGAACCCTGCGGAGTTCACGCACGAGAGTTCGATCTCCTACAACACCAAGAAGACCCTCGGCCAGATTGGCTCGGACACCAAGTTCAGCGCGGTGAATCCGGACAAGATCCGGTTCTCGGTGGTGTTCGACGGCACCGGCGCCGTGGCACCCGCGACGCCGCAGGGCACGGTGCCGGACGTGAAGGATCAGATCTCCGATCTGCGCGCAGTCGTGTACGACTACGTTGGCGAGGAGCACGAGCCCAGCCACGTTCGCCTGCTGTGGGGCGCGCTCATCTTCTTCGGCCGGCTGGAATCCATGTCGGTGCAGTACACGCTGTTCAAGCCCAGCGGCGACCCGCTGCGGGCCCGGGTCGAGATGGGTTTCGTCGGGTCCATGAGCAAGAGCGAGGAGCAGCTCACCGCGAACCGGTCCTCGCCGGATCTGAGCCATCGTGTGCTGGTGAAGGAGGGCGACACCCTCCCGCTGCTGTGCAATGCGATCTACGGGGATCCTTCCTACTACCCCGAAGTCGCGCGCAAGAACGGGCTCGTGGAGTTCCGCCGCCTGCGCGCCGGCGACTGGCTCGACTTTCCGCCGCTCGACTAGCCCATGCCCGTCTCTCCTCTCGCCAACGCCGATGGAGTCGTCCGCGTCACCGTGACGGTGGACGGGACGGCGCTCGCCGATACGGTTCGCCTCATCTCCGTGACCGTCCACCGCGCCGTCAACGCGGTGCCCTATGCGCGACTGGTGATGGCGGACGGCGACATCGCCGAAGGGGACTTTCCGCTGAGCGCAGGCGATCAGTTCAAGCCCGGCGTGGAGATCAAGATCAGCGCTGGCTACGACAACGCGGAAACCGACATCTTCACCGGCATCGTGGTGCGGCACGGCATCGAGGTGAAAGGGGAGAACGACGCCCGTCTGCTGGTCGAGTGCCGGGACAAGGCCGTGAAGATGACCATCGGCCGCAATCACGCCAACTACGTTGACAAGAAGGACAGCGACATCTTCTCGACGCTGGCCGGCAATGCCGGCCTGTCGATCACCGCCACCGCCACGACCGTCACCTACAAGGAACTGGTCCAGTACGCCTGCACCGACTGGGACTTCATGCTGTCGCGGGCCGAAGTCAATGGTCAGATCGTCGTCGTGAAGGACGGCGCCCTCACGGTCGCTCCGCCCGACACCGCAGGCACTCCCGACCTCAAGGTGACGTATGGCGTGGATCTCATCGAGTTTCAGGCCGACATGGACGCCCGTACCCAGCTCACCTCGGTCGAGACCGTGTCCTGGGACTCGGTCAGCGGGGCCATCGTGCAGGGGACGGCGGCGAGCCCTCCCACGCTGAATGCGCAGGGCGACCTCACGTCCGCCACTCTTGCGCAGGCGACGAGCCCTGCTGCGGTGACGCTTCGCAGTACGGCAGCGATTCCGTCAGCGGCACTGGGTGAGTGGGCCAAGGCCCGCCAGGTGAAGGCCGGCCTTGCGCGGATTCGGGGACGCATGCGGTTCCAGGGAAACGCCACGGCCGAGCCCGGGAAGATGATCGAAGTGGCTGGCGTGGGCAGCCGCTTCAACGGCAACGTGTTCGTGACCGGCGTGCAGCACGAGATGGCCGAGGGAAACTGGACGACCGAGGTCGTGTTCGGCCTCGCACCCGACTGGTTCGTCGAGCGGCCCGATGTGACGGAGCCTCCGGCCGGGAGCTGGATGCCCGCCGTGACCGGTCTGCAGATCGGTGTGGTGAAGAAGCTGGACGCCGACCCGGAAGGATGGCATCGCATCCAGGTGTCGACGCCGGTCGCACAGCACGAGACGGACGGCGTGTGGGCGCGCCTGCTCCAGTTCCACGCGTCGAATACCTTCGGCGCCTTCTTCCTGCCGGAAGTGGGCGACGAGGTGATTCTCGGCTACCTCAATGGCGATCCGTCCAATCCCGTCGTGCTGGGGAGCCTCTACAGCGCCAAGCACGCGCCGCCCTACACGCTCGCCGCGGAAAACAACACCAAGGCGATCGTCACGCGCGCCAAGATGAAGATCGAGTTCGACGACGACAAGAAGGTGATCACCATCACCACGCCCGGGAACAACAAGATGGTGTTCTCGGACACGGACAAGTCGATCGTCGTCCAGGATCAGAACAGCAACAAGATCGAACTGGCCGCTGGCGGCATCACGCTGGACAGCCCGAAGGACATCAAGATCACGGCCAAGGGCGGGATCACGCTGGACGCGGTGAACGCCATCAGCATTACCTCGAAAGCCGACGTGAAGGCTTCCGGCCTCAACGTGAACTGCGACGCGCAGG
>CAZEDA010000478.1:0-3239 GCA_964510915.1 uncultured Rhodocyclaceae bacterium
CCGTTCCTGGCGGCCTGCGAAGACCACCGGGCGGAGCTCACCCGCCGGGAAATCTACAAGCTGGCCTTCCGGTCATCGCAGTTCCATGAAGCGCTGGAACGCTGCGAGGCCGACGAGAAGGTGCTGAAGCGGCACGCCGCCGTCTGGAAAGCCAACTTCGACGCCGCGGCCAACTGGCTGGAGATGGAGCGCGAGGACATCACGAAGCGCCAGGAAGCCGGCCGGGAAGGGCTGGACCCCGAGGCGGAACTCGGCTGCAAGGTGGTCCTCAAGGCGACCAAGGTGTCCTTCGGCGTCGCCGAGGACTGGGCCGAGCGGATCGAGAACGAGGAGTACTGCGGAATCTTCAGCTGCGAGTAGAGCGCAGCGGGGAAGGGCGGGCCGGCCTCCCTGCGGAAGGGCCGACCCGATGCGGGACTCAGCGGAGGTTCACGATCTCCGCGCCCTGGGATGACGCCACGCGCCCGGGCAGCACATCCTTCAGCCTGGTGCGCACCTCGCGCAGGCACTTCTCGGTGCGTTCCCAGTCCAGGCAGCCGTCGGTCACCGACACCCCGTACTTGAGCTGCGACAAATCGGCCGGGATCGGCTGGTTGCCGTGACCGATGTTGCTTTCGATCATGGCGCCGAGAATCGAGCGGTTGCCCTCGACGATCTGCCCGGCGAGATCCTGCATCACCAGCGGCTGGAGCGCCGGGTCCTTGTTGGAATTGGCGTGGCTGCAGTCGACGATGATGTTCTCGGGCAGCTTGTTCTTGCGCAGTTCCTGTTCCACCAGGGCGATGGTCACGGAGTCGTAATTGGGCCCCTTGGCGCCGCCGCGCAGGACGATGTGCCCATACCGGTTGCCCACCGTGCGGATGATCGCGACTTCGCCGCGCGGGTTGATCCCCAGGAAACTGTGGGGGCGCGAGGCCGAGTGCAGCGCGTTGATCGCCACCTGCAGGCCGCCGTCCGTCCCGTTCTTGAAGCCGACCGGCGTGGAAAGCCCGCTCGCCATTTCGCGGTGGGTCTGGGATTCCGTCGTGCGGGCGCCGATGGCGCTCCAGCTCACGAGGTCGCCCAGGTACTGCGGGCTGATGGGGTCCAGCGCTTCGGTCCCGGCGGGCAGGCCGATCTCGGCGATGTCGAGCAGCACATTGCGGGCAAGCTGGAGCCCGTGCTCGATGTCGAAGGAGTCGTTCATGTGCGGGTCGTTGATCAACCCCTTCCAGCCCGTGGTCGTCCGGGGCTTCTCGAAGTAGACCCGCATCACGACGTACAGGGTGTCGGACACCTCGTCGGCCAGATGCTTGAGGCGGCGGGCGTAATCCAGGGCCGCGACCGGGTCGTGGATGGAGCAGGGTCCCACGACGACCAGCAGCCGGTGGTCCTGCCGATCCAGGATCCGCTGGCAGACCTGGCGGCCCTCCAGCACGACCTTCTCGGCGCGTTCGGTGAGGGGGATGCGGCGCTTGATCTCTTCGGGCGTGGCAAGAACGTCCTGTGAAGCGACGTTCACGTTGTATAGCTGCTTGTCTTCCATGACGGGCATTCCGGTGATGTTCGAGGCGACCCCGTAGCCGACGGGGGTTCCCATTCTACGTCGTCAGGGCGCCTCCCTGGGCGCCCCGCCCTCAACCGGGGCAGTGCCGGGCCGATAAGGGATCACGACTTGTCTGCCCCGAACCTGCCATGCCCCGCCGACCCGTTCTCGTCCTTGCCCTCCTCGCCGTCACCTCATCCGTGCCGGCGGCTGAATGGTCCCTGATGTCCCAGTCGGGGGGCGTCCGTCTGGAGTTCGATGCCACGAGCATCGCCAGGCAGGGCGACACCGGCACAGCGTGGGACCGCACGGTGTCCGACCAGCCCATGGCTACGGCGGCGTCGGGCGATGTCGCCTTCCACAGCGCCAAGACGCTGATGCGCTACGACTGTGTGCGCAGGACGGTGGTGCCCATGGTGCGTGCCTTCGCCTTCGCGGACGGGATGGAGGTGCTGCGGCAGAACGTCGAGGGCTCCGAACTCCCTCAGCCGGTCGTCCCCGACACCCCTCGCGAGCGGATGCTGTCTCTCGTCTGCGCCGTGAAGGCTCGGCCCGAGCCGGCAGCCCCGAAGATCCAGACGGCCGTCCTGCCCGCGGCGTCCGCCGGCAGCCCCGCCCTCGCGAAGCCGAAGGCCGCCGAGGACAAAGGGGATGCCAAGCCAGACGCGAAGGCTGAAACCAAACCTGAAGCGAAGGGCGATCCCAAGGCCGCCGCGAAACCCGCCGACGGCAAGGCGCCGGCTGCCGCTGCGGCGGCAGATCCGAAAGCCCCCGCCGCAGCGTCGAAGACCGCCGCCCCCGCCGCTCCTGCGGCAGCGCCGGGCAAGGCCGCGCCGGCTGCGACCGCCAAGGCCGAGCCTGCCAAGCCGGGCGCTCCCGCGGCGCCGGCTGCCAAGGATGCCCAGGGCAAACCCGCAAAGGACGCTCACGGCGATAAGACCGCCGCCGCGGACGCCCATGGCGACAAACATGCCGATGCCAAGCAGGGCAAAGGGCACGGCGACGACAAAGCTGCCAAGGGCGAGCCTGCAGCCGCACAGTCAGAACAGAAGCACGTCAACTGGAGCTACTCCGGCGTGCAGCAGTGGCACAAGCTGTCGAAGGACTTCGCCGCCTGCGCCGAAGGCAAGCGCCAGTCGCCGATCGACATCCGCGAGGGCGTGCGCGTCCAGTTGGAACCCATCAAGTTCAACTACCAGGCTTCGCCGCTTCGCATCCTGAACAACGGCCATACGGTGCAGGTCGCCTATCAGCCCGGCAGCTCCATCGTCATCGGGGATGTGAGCTACGAACTCGTGCAGTTCCACTTCCACCATCCGGCCGAAGAGCGCGTGAACGGCCGGCAGTACGACATGGTGGCGCACCTGGTGCACAAGTCGAAGGACGACCGCCTTGCTGTCGTGGCGGTCTTGCTGTTTGCCGGTGAAGAAAACGAGTTCATCAAGACGCTCTGGAACTACCTGCCCCTCGATGTGGGCCTGGAGGAGAACCTGCCGTCCGTGATGATCGACGTGAAGCAGCTTCTGCCGAAGCTGCGCGGTTACTACACCTACATGGGATCGCTCACCACGCCGCCCTGCACCGAAGGCGTCCGCTGGATCGTGATGCGCACGCCTGTCCAGATGTCACGAACTCAGGTGACGACTTTCTCCCGGTTGTACCAGATGAATGCGCGACCGCTGCAGGCGTCGAACGGGCGGCTGATCAAGGAAGT
>CAZEDA010000479.1:0-1838 GCA_964510915.1 uncultured Rhodocyclaceae bacterium
GGAAGCCGACGACGGCACGCCGTTCGAGGCCTCGATTCCGGAGTTCATCCTGTCCATGCCGCGGGTGCTGCACTGACGGCACCACCCGTCGCCGGGCTCACTTCTCTTCATCGTCCTTGCGTTTGCGGGGCCACGTCCACCAGACGATGAACAGTCCGATGAACAGTGCGATGCCCGCTTCCAACAGCAACCAAGCCATGCTTCATTCGATCCGACGTTTGCTGGCCTGCTACGGTACCGGAGCGCGGCGGCGGCGTCATCTCATCATCGGCATCCCGTTGGCTCTGGTGCTCGCGTTGTCGGGGTGTGCCGTTCCCCGGTCGCGGCCGGTGCCGACGACGCCCCCGCCAGTGCAGACGACCCCGTCCGTTGCCGTCCCACCGGTCTCACCCGCCCCGTCCCCGAAGGCCGTTCTGGAGCCGGGCACCTTCGCGGATCTCCCGGGCTGGAGCACCGACGATGTCGCAGCCGGCTGGCAGGCGTTTCTGCAGGGATGTCCTTCGCTCCGCAGCCAGCCCCAATGGACGGCGGTGTGCGACGAAGGACGGGATGCCGGCGCGGCTGGCGCGTTCGAGTTGCGACGGTTCATCGAATCGCGGTTCGTTCCGCATCGCGTTCTGCCGGCCAACGCCACGAGCGACGGGTTGCTCACCGGGTACTACGAACCTCTCCTGCGGGGAAGCCGCTCGCCGGACGATCGCAACCGCCATCCTCTGTATGGCGCACCGGACGACCTCATCACGGTCGACCTCTCGACCGTGGTACCGGACTCGAAGAATCTGCGTCTCAAGGGCCGCCTGTCCGGACGCCGCCTCGTCCCGTACTGGTCCCGCGCGGAGATCGAGAAGGGCAAGGCGCCGCTCGCCGGGAAGGAACTGCTCTGGGTGGACGACCCCATCGATCTGTTCTTTCTGCAGATCCAGGGATCGGGGCGCGTGCAACTGCCCAGTGGGGAGCTGGTGCGCGTGGGCTACGCCGACCAGAACGGCCACCCCTACCGGTCCATCGGACGACTGCTCGTCGAGCGCGGCGAGCTTTCGGTCAGCGCGGCGTCGATGCAGGGCATCAAGGCCTGGGCGCTGGCCAATCCGGACAAGCTCGGCGCACTGCTCGACGAGAACCCCTCCTATGTGTTCTTCCGGGAACTGCCCCGAGGCGATGGGGGCCCACCGGGTTCGATGGGCGTGCCACTGACACCCGGGCGAAGCATCGCCGTCGATCCTTCGAGCGTCCCGATGGGCGCCCCCGTGTTCCTGGACAGCACGGTTCCCGGAGGCAACGCTCCGCTTCAGAGACTGGTCGCCGCGCAGGACACGGGCGGTGCGATCAAGGGGGCGGTCAGGGCCGATTTCTTCTGGGGGTTCGGCGATGAAGCGGGCGCAATGGCAGGACGGATGCGCCAGCCGCTTCGCCTTTGGGTCCTGCTGCCGAAGCCCTGAAGCACGGACTGCGAACGGCGGGTCGGCCCGTGGCTAGGGTTTCGCCGAGTCCGTCTTCGCGTCGAACGTGACCTCCACCGGCAATCGGCTCTTCACCGCGCGCCCGTCCCGCTGCGCAGGACGGAATAGTGCGTTCCGGAAGCTTTCGATTGCGGCCTCCTCGAAGTAGCCGGGCGGCTCCGCGCTGATGACCGAGATGTCGACCACCACCCCGAGTTCGTCGATGAGCAGAAGCAAGGTGACGGTACCGCTGAGGTCCCGCGCAGCCGCGGATTCGGGATAGCGGAGTGCAATGTCATCGAGCGGCCTGGGGAGCACGTCCAGCAGGCGGGCCGGGTAGTACTCCGGATCCTCGACCTGCGGCATTTGAACGATGGACCCGGTTGCTTCTGACGCTGA
>CAZEDA010000479.1:1938-3235 GCA_964510915.1 uncultured Rhodocyclaceae bacterium
CATGGCCGACAGTGCGACGGCCACCGCGAGCCGGCGGGACGCCTGCGGCGACGCCCCGGCCGTGCTCGTCTCAGCGGGATTACTTGCCTGCAACGCCCTGGAGTTGCTGTTCCAGTTGTGCTGCCGTCAGGGCTCCGGGAACGCGATTCCCGTCGGCGAAGACGAGGGTGGGCGTGCCGTTGATGCCCTTCTTGCGCGCAAACTCCACGATCTCTGCTACCGGATTCGCGCAATCGCCCTTCGCGGTCGGCGCGACGCCGCGCAGCAGATAGTCATCCCACGCCTTGAGGCGATTGCTCGAACACCAGATCGACCTCGCGCGCTCCGGCGCCTTCGGATGGAGCTGCTCGATCGGGTAGAGAAGGATGTAGATGGTCACATCGTTCATCTTCTCGAATTCCTGCTCGATGCGCTTGCAGAAGGGGCAGTCCGGATCCGAGAACACGGCGACCTTGCGGGATCCGTTGCCCTTGACCTTCTTGATCGCGCTGCCGAGCGGCAGCGAATCAAAGTCGATCGACGTGATGCGGCTCCGGGTCTTCTCGGTGAGATCGACCATGCCCCGCGTCTCGATGAGGTTGCCCTGGAGCATGAACTTGAACCCTTCGTCGGTGTAGATGATCACCGGTTCGTCGCCACGGGGAATGACGATCTCATACAGGTCGAGATCCGGCAGCTTGCGAACGCTTTCGATGGTCGCCTTGGGAAACTTGGCGGAGAAGGCGTTCTTGACCGACGCTTCGTCAGCGTTCGCGGCACCGGCAGCCAAGAGGGCGACAGCGGCAGCGAGTCGCGCGACACAACGTGGAAACATGAACTTGCTCCTGTTTTGGTGATAAGGGCAAAGCTTCGGAACTGCGACGGCACTCCGTGGGGCAAGTGCACTCCGCAATGCGGCGAATCCGGTCACGGCATGGGACGGAACGGGCGAACGACCCTCGGGTGCCGACCCTCAGGCCAGAACGTGCCTTGCCATGAGATGGCGCAGCATCGGCAAGCGCCCCACCATCGACAACCCCGCGTTCCGCAACCACGGCAATCCCGGGGTCCGACTTGAGAACAGCCTCTGCAGCCCGTCCGTGACGGCAATCATCGTCGAGACATCCTCCCGCCGGGATCGTTCGTACCGTCGAAGCAGCGAGTGCGCTCCCGCGTCACGCTCCATCCCGCGGCCCGCCATGACATCGGCAAGGGTCTTCACGTCGCGGAAGCCAAGGTTAACGCCCTGACCGGCCAGCGGGTGGACATTGTGGGCAGCATCGCCGATCAGGGCAAGGCGCGGCTGCACGTAGTGCGC
>CAZEDA010000480.1:0-3233 GCA_964510915.1 uncultured Rhodocyclaceae bacterium
TCGGCGCGCTCTACGCCTGCATCGCGGTCGGCTTCTCGCTCGTCTGGGGCGTGCTCAACATCATCAACATGCTGCACGGCTCGCTCATCGTGCTGGCGGGCTATCTCACCTGCAGCCTGTGGACCGAGGCGCAGATCCACCCCTTCGCGTCGCTCATCCCCGTGGGCATCGTGATCGGCGCGGGCGCTGCCGTGCTGCAGTACGTGCTGATCAACCGCGTGGTGCGCCAGCCGGTGCTCACGACGCTGACGCTCACGTTCGGCCTCGACATGATCCTCTACAACCTCATGAACTCGGTGTTCGACGCCACGCCGCGCCGAGTGACGCTGGATCTCGGTCGGGTCACGCTGGGCGAAGTCGTGCTGCCGTGGGACCGGATCGCGGCGATGCTCGTGGCGCTGGCCCTCACTGCGTTCCTGTACGGCATCCTGCGCGGTTCCCGTCTCGGGCGTGCCATCGTCGCCGTGCGCATGGATCGCGAAGCCGCGAGCCTCATGGGCATCCGCGTTCCTCGGATCTACGCACTCACCTTCGGCCTCGGGGCATTCATGGCGGGCGTGTGCGGCGCGCTGCTTTCCATCGTCTACCCCATCACGACCAATGCCACGGGACAGCTGCTGGGCAAGGCGTTCATCGTGTGTGTGGTGGGCGGCCTCGGCACCGTGCCCGGTGCGCTGGTCGGCGGGCTGGCCCTCGGCGTCACGGAAAGTCTCGGCGGCCACTGGTTCGGCCCGCAGGCCGCGGCTCTCCTCGGGTTCGCGCTCATGCTCGCGCTGCTGGTCGTGCGGCCTACCGGTCTGCTGGGCCGCAAGGGATACGAGTAGCCCATGGCCGCGCACTGGCGCAGCATCGGCATCGGTCTGTGGCTGCTCGCGGTGGCGGCCTCCCCGCTGTTCGGCGACAACTACGTCATCAAGATCGCGACCTTCGTCGCGTTCTACGGCGCGCTCGCGCTGTCCTGGAACTTCATCGGTGGCTACGCGGGCTACCCCTCCTTCGCGACCGCCGCCTTCGTCGGTCTCGGCTCGTACGCGGGCGCTCTGTGCCAGAACGCCGGCGTCCCGCTGATACTCGCCTGGCTGCTCGCCGCTGGCGTCACCGCCGTGGCAGCCGCCGCGCTGGGCGTCGTGGTGCTGCGGCTGCGCGGTCACTACTTCGCCATCGGCTCCATCGCGCTCGTCGAGATCCTGAGTCTCATCGCCTCCTGGTGGTCCGGCCTCACCGGCGGCGGCGAGGGGCTCAACGTGGCCATCCTGCCGGGCGGCCCCGAGTTCATCGCCCGGTACTTCCTCTACGCGATGCTAGCGATCGTGATTCTCGCCCTGATCGCCACGGTGCTGGTCGAGCGCGGCCGCCTCGGCTTCGGCCTGCGCTGCATCGCGCAGAACGAGGACGCCGCGGAGATGGTGGGTGTGCCCACCACGCGCTACAAGGTGATGGCGTTCGTGCTGTCCGGCGTGTTCTGCGGCGCGGCGGGTGCCGCGTATGCCTCCTGGGTCGCGTACATCGCGCCCACCGACGCCTTCAGCATCCTGCTCACGGTCAAGGTGCCGGTCATGGTGCTGCTGGGCGGCCCGGGCACGGTGTTCGGTCCGCTGCTGGGTTCCTCGGCGCTGGTGCTGCTGGAGGAAACGGTGTGGGCGCGCTTCCTCGAGTTCCATCAGGCGATCCTCGGCGCCGTGATCGTCGGGCTGATCTTCTTCCTGCCCGGCGGCCTGCTCGGCCTCGCCGGCCGCGTCCGGAAATCCGCATGAGCGCGCTGCTCGAACTGCAGGGAGTTTCCAAGCGGTTCGGCGGCATCGACGCGGTGCGCGGCGTGAATCTGCGCGTCGATCGCGGCGAGATCATCGGTCTCATCGGGCCCAATGGCGCCGGCAAGACGACGCTGGTCAACCTCGTCACGGGCGTGCATCGCCCGTCCGCCGGCACCGTCCGCTTCGAAGGCGTCGACGTGACCGCCCAGCGTCCCCACGAGGCCGCGCGTCGCGGGCTCGCGCGGACCTTCCAGATCGTGCAGCCGTTCCCGCAGATGACCGTTCTGGAGAACGTGATGGCCGGCGCCCTGTTCGCCGGCGCCGCCGCCACGCCCGCCATCGCGCGGGAAGAGGCGATGAAGCAGCTCGACCGTGTCGGCCTGGGTGCGCAGGCGGATCGCCCGGCGGCGGTCCTGACCTTGCCGTCGCGCAAACGGCTGGAACTTGCCAAGAGCCTGGCAATGAAGCCGCGGCTGCTGCTCCTCGACGAAGTGAACGCCGGCCTCAACACGTCGGAGATCGACGGCGCCCTCGAACTCATTCGCGGCATCGCTGCCGACGGCGTGACGATCATCCTCATCGAACATCTGATGAAGGTGGTGCTGTCGCTGTCGCAGCGCGTGCTCGTCCTGCATCAGGGCGCACTCATCGCCGATGGTCCGCCGCGCGCGGTGGTCGACGACCCGCGCGTGGTCGAGGCCTATCTCGGTGCCCGGTTCGCCGCGCGATTCGCGAAGCACCCGACGGAGTCGCCCCGTGTCTGAGCCTTTGCTGCGCGTGGAGAACCTCGCCGCGGGCTACGGCGAGGTCCAGGTGCTGTGGGGCATCGATCTCGAAGTGATGCCGGCGGGCATCACGGCGATCGTCGGTTCCAACGGCGCAGGGAAGTCGACGCTGCTCAAGGTGCTGTCCGGTCTGATTCCCTCGCGAGGCGGACGCATGGTGTTCGCTGGCCGGGATGTCACCGGCGCGGGAACCGATGCGCTGCTCACCGCCGGCATCGCACACGTGCCCGAGGGCCGACGACTCTTTCGCGGCCTCACCGTCCGCGACAACCTTCTGCTCGGCGCGTTTCTGCGCTCGGCGAGCCGCCACCAGCTCGCGCGCGATCTCGACCGGATCTACTCGCTGTTTCCGATTCTCGCGGACCGGCGGCATCAGGACGCCACGACGCTCTCGGGCGGCGAACAGCAGATGTGCGCGATCGGTCGTGGTCTCATGGCGCAGCCGCAACTCCTGATGATCGACGAACTGTCGCTGGGGCTGGCGCCGCGCGCGGTGGAACTGCTGAGCGATTCGCTCCGCGCGATCAGCCAGGAGGGCCTGGCGATCCTGCTCGTCGAGCAGGACGTGCTGACCGCCTTCGAGCTGTCGACGCGCGCGTACGTGATCGAGACGGGCCGGGTCGTGACCACCGGCGACTCCCGCGCGCTCGCCGAAGACCCGCGCATCCGTGACGCCTATCTGGGGACGGTCTGA
>CAZEDA010000481.1:0-3233 GCA_964510915.1 uncultured Rhodocyclaceae bacterium
GTCAGTTTCGCGATACGCGACGCCCCGGCGGAACCAAGATTCCCGGCGATGCGTTCCCGAAGACCACCGCAGACCCTCCGGAGTGCAGTTCCATGAACGACGCCTATCCCGCCGGACCCGCGGCTGTACCAGCCGACCTCACGGCTCCGACACCCGCCTACAAGCGCCGGGCCTGGCTCGCGCTGGCCAGCCTCAGTCTGTTCGTCGTTCTGTATGTGCTGCTCGCCGCGTGGTTCATGCGCACCACCTATCGCATGTTCAGCGTGGCTGCCGCAGGCGGGAACGATTCCCTCTGGTTCCTGCTGATCGGTACGGGAGCGGCATTTCTGACCGTGTTCATGCTGAAGGCGCTCGTGTTCCTCCGGCGCGGCGAAGCGCCGGACGCGATCGAGGTGACCAGCAGTGACCAGCCGCGCCTGTTCGAGTTTCTTCACCGGCTCGCGGACGAGGCCGGAGCGCCAAGACCCGCGCGCGTGTTCCTCTCCGCTCGTGTGAACGCCGCGGTCTTCTACGACCTGTCCCTGATCAATCTGCTGATACCGTCGCGCAAGAACCTCGAGATCGGTCTTGCGCTCGTCAATGTGCTCACGCTGAGTGAACTCAAGGCCGTCCTCGCTCACGAGTTCGGTCACTTCGCGCAGCGGTCGATGGCCATCGGCAGCTGGGTCTACATTGCCCATCAGATTGCCGCGCACATCGTCGCGAAGCGCGACGCTCTCGACAAGGTGCTGCGCTTTCTGTCCGGCGTCGACATCCGGGTGGCCTGGATCGGCTGGCTCCTGTCGCTGATCGTCTGGTCGATCCGTTCCCTCATGGACACGCTGCTCCACGTGGTCCTCCTCGCACAGCGCGCGCTGTCGCGGCAGATGGAATTCCAGGCGGACCTCGTCGCGGTTTCCCTGACGGGCAGCGACGAGCTGGTCCATGCGCTGCACAAGCTGCATGCTGCCGACGACGCGTGGAGTCGCGCCCTCGGATTCCTGCGTGCGGAGGTGTCGCAGGGACAACGGCCCCATGACCTGTTCGCCGTGCAGACGCGAATCATCGACACGGTGGGCCGGATACTCGACGACGAGAACTACGGTCGCGTCCCGCCGGCAACGGGCGTGGAGAAGCCCGAGACACGCCGCGTGTTCAAGACCGCGTTCGCGCAGCCCCCGCAGATGTGGTCTACCCACCCCGCCAACGCGGACCGGGAGGAGAACGCCAAGCAGCGCTACCTGCCGGCGCCTCACGACGCCCGCAGCGCGTGGGTGCTGTTCGATGGCGTCGATTCCCTGAAGGACCGGGTGATGAACCACCTCACGGGCGAGGCACAGCTGGAGCCCCGGTCCGAGACCGACACCTTCGAGTCGCTGAACGCGCGTTACGCGCGGCTGCAGTACGAGCCGCGCTTTCGCGGCGCCTATCTCGGCCGGCCGCTCACGCGGCATGCCACTCGCCCTGAAGCGCTTTACGAAGCCACGCTTCGAAATCCCGCGGTACGTGAGGCGCTCGAATCACTCTACCCGGAGAAGCTGGCGGACGATCTCGACCGCGTGCGGGAACTCGCCGAGGAACGTGCGCTGCTCGAGGCGCTGCGGGACCGCACCTTCAAGGCCACCGGCGGCGAGATCGTCTTTCGTGGCAAGCAGATCTCGCGCGGCGCTCTCCCGGCAGCCATCCGCGAGGTTCTCCAGGAGGAGGAGAGCGTGCGCGAGCGCGTGCTCGCCCATGATCGGGCGTGCCGATCCGCTCATCTTGCCGCCGCGGAACAGCTAGGCGGTGGTTGGAAAGAGTACCTGCAGGGCCTCATCGCCACGATGCATTACGCCGAGCACACCCTCGCGGACCTGGAGGACTCCCACGGTCTGTTCCTGAATGTCCTGGCCGTGGTGACTGCCGACGGCAAGGTGAGTTCGCGGGAGCTCACGCGCCTCGTGGCCGCCGCCAATCAGTTGCGAGGCGTGCTGGCGGTGTTCTACGGGAACACGACGTCAGTCCAACCCGATACCGTCGTGCTGGACCGGCTGGGCATCCCCGGCTGGGCGGAAGCCTTGGGCGAATTCCAACTCCCCGACGCCTCCAAGGACAACATGAACGAGTGGATCCCGGTCGTCGGGGACTGGGTCGAGGCTGCGACAGGAGGTCTCTCGGCTCTCGCAGGCGCAGCAACGGAACAGCTGCTTCTGTCGGAGGATATCGTCGCGCGCGCGGTCCGCGAAGGCGCGATGCCCGACCCGGCACCTGCCCCGGCCTCGATGCCGGCGAGCTACCCGACCCTCGTCCCGGGCAACGAGCGCAAACGCCAGACGCGTCTCGGGCTCTGGGACCGGTTCCAGACGGCCGACGGGCTGGTGCCGGCGGTCGCCCGCCTGGTCGTCGCGGTATCGATCGTCGGCGTGGTCCTCGGAGCCGGCAGCTATGCGGCGTCATCGTCAACGCTCTCGATCTACAACGGGCTCGGCATACCCGCGAAAGTGCGTATCGGAGAAGAGACGGTCATCGTGAGCGCGTACGGATCGCGGACCCTGGACCTCGCTCTCGGCGGCGGCCGCATGGTCAGGACATCCACCACCGACGGCATCGAGATCGAAAGCTTCACGCCGCACGTCAACGACAATCGGGTGCATCAGGTCTACAACATTGCCGGCGCCAGCCCGCTGGTGGAGTGGTCGGCAGCGTATGGTTCGGCAACCGAACAGCCTGCCCGGTTCATCGGCGCGATGCGTTGGACCACCACGGACGCCGACTACGTATTCAACGATCCGCCACCGCAACTGAAGACCAAGCAAGACGGTGCGGTTCGCAGAGTCCTGTCCGGTCTGGGAAGCCGCCCGCCGGAAGAGGTGCTGGGGGCGTTGTCGAACGAAGATCAGCAGCGTGCAGTGGCGGCCCTGCATGCCCGCTGGGACGGCGCGGACGCGCCTCATCGCGACGCCTGGCGTTCGATCTCCGCACAGTTTGAAGCCCGTAAGGCGGCACGCGCCGGCAACTGACCACCGCCGGTCCGCCTCGTGGCCCGCACGGCCCCGGCAACCGGCAACCCAAATGTCATGCAGCGGATCGAACGGCCCGCACTTGTGGCGGTCCGCACCGTGCGTCATCGTCATCTCTCCTCATCACGCTTCGGGTTTCGCCGCTGTTTCGAAAACCCCGCTAGAGGAGATTGCCCGTGACCGACTTCGCCAGAAACCGCCGTTCCTTCCTTCGTACCTCCGGTGCCCTTGCCGGCACTTCCCTGTTTCCGCTCT
>CAZEDA010000482.1:0-3232 GCA_964510915.1 uncultured Rhodocyclaceae bacterium
CGTTGGTGGGGTTCGAGATGCGCGAGTACACGTGGCCCGCGCGTTCCATGTTGAACAGCGATGCCGCGTGGTCCGTATCGCGGAACACGTAGGACGTCGTCTGGTAGATCGGCGTGGCGCGGGCGCCGGTGGTGGGGTCGGGCTGCTGGCCTGCGTGGAGGCTCAGCGTGTCGAAACCGAGGTAACGGGGGGCCGGCATCGGGGGATCCTTGAGCGGGTTCGCGCGCGGACCGTCCGCGCACCAAAAGTGCAATTGTGCCTTCCGTCATGGGGTCGCGGTAAACGAACTGCCGCCGGCTCACGTTGGACAAAGCGAGCCGTCGTGGTGCATCCCCGCGATCCCCAAGCACGACAGCGACAAACCTCACGCCGGCCGCTATCATCCCGCCCACTCGGGGTCTCGGGCCTCGGCAGGGGGGATCTGAAACTACCTTCACTGGAGGAGAAAAACATGCGTCAACTGAAACTCAAATTGCTGGCCGTCGCGGCTGCGGCCGTATGGACGGGCAGCGTTTCCGCCCAGAGCGTCGAAGTCCTGCACTGGTGGACCTCCGGCGGCGAAGCCGCTGCGCTGGGCGTGCTCAAGAAGACGCTCGAAGCCGACGGCATCAAGTGGAACGACATGCCCGTGGCCGGCGGCGGTGGCGAGCAGGCCATGACCGCCCTCCGCGCACGCGTCACGGCGGGTAACCCCCCGACGGCCGTGCAGATGCTCGGCTTCGACATTCAGGACTGGGCCAAGCAGGGCGCCCTGGGCGACCTCAACGCCCTCGCCGCGAAGGAAGGCTGGGACAAGACGGTTCCTGCTGCACTGCAGCGATTCTCGAAGTACAACGGCAAGTGGATCGCCGCGCCGGTCAACGTGCACTCCACCAACTGGGTCTGGGCCAACAAGGCCGTGCTCGACAAGGCCGGCGTGAAGGACCTCCCCAAGACCTGGGACGAGTTCATGGCCGCCGCCGACAAGATCCAGAAGGCCGGCCTCGTCGCCCTGGCGCACGGTGGTCAGCCCTGGCAGGAAGCCACGATGTTCGACGGCGTGGTCCTCTCCACCGGCGGCATCGACTTCTACCGCAAGGCGCTGGTCGAGCTCGACGACAAGTCGCTCAACTCGCCCACCATGGAAAAGGTCTTCGCCCGCATGAGCCAGCTTCGGAAGCTTGTGGACAAGGACTTCTCCGGCCGCGACTGGAACCTCGCCACGGCGATGGTCATCAGCGGCAAGGCCGGCTTCCAGATCATGGGTGACTGGGCCAAGGGCGAGTTCATCAACGCCAAGAAGGTGCCGGGCAAGGACTTCGTGTGCTTCCGCGTGCCGGGCAGCCAGGGCATGGTGTCCTTCAACTCCGACCAGTTCGCGATGTTCAAGGTCGGTGCGGACAAGGCCGATTCCCAGATGAAGCTCGCCAAGGCCATCATGGATCCCGCGTTCCAGTCCGCGTTCAACGTGGTCAAGGGTTCCGTCCCCGCCCGTACCGACGTGCCCAACAAGGCCTTCGACGACTGCGGCAAGAAGGGCATGGCGGATCTCGCCGAGGCGAACAGCAAGAACACGCTCATCGGTTCCATGGCCCACGGTCACTCGGTGCCCGCATCCATCAAGAATGCGTTCTACGACGTGATCACCCGTCACTTCAACGGCGACCTGAACGACAAGCAGGCCGTCGCGGAACTGGCGAAGGCCGCGAAGAACTGACCTGACGCCTGAGTCTCCGAAGAGAGGCAGGGAGGCACCTCCGGGTGCCTCCCTTCATTCCATGCGGACCGGCATTCTTCCCAAGCTGCTGCTCGCCCCCAGCGTGCTGCTGGTGGTGGCGTGCGTCTACGGGTACATCGCGTTCACGATCTACCTGTCGTTCACGTCGTCCACCCTCATGCCCAATCTGGAGTGGCTGGGCACGGACAACTACACGCGTCTGTTCGACCTCGAGAACTGGAAGGTCTCGCTGCGCAATCTCTGGGTCTTCGCCGGGCTGTTCATCGGCGGGTCCATGGCGCTCGGACTGATCCTCGCCGTGATGGTCGATCAGCGCATTCGCGCCGAGGGCGCATTCCGCTCCATCTTCCTCTACCCCATGGCGCTGTCCTTCATCGTCACGGGTACCGCGTGGAAGTGGCTGATGGACCCCGGCATCGGTCTCGAGCATTCGCTGCGCGAGCTGGGCTGGGAGTCGTTTACGTTCGGATGGGTCAAGAGCGGCGAGATGGCCATCTACTGTGTCGTCATCGCGGCGGTCTGGCAGACCGTAGGCTTCGTGATGGCGCTGTTCCTCGCCGGCCTGCGCGGCGTGGATGCGGAGGTCGTGAGCGCCGCCCGGGTCGATGGCGCGAACACCTGGCAGATCTACTGGCGCGTGATCTTTCCGCAGCTCGGGCCGGCGCTGGTCTCGGCCTTCGTGATCCTCGCCCACATGGCCATCAAGTCCTACGACCTCGTGATCGCCCTCACCAACGGCGGGCCGGGGCGTTCCACGTGGCTGCCGTCGGTGTTCATGTATCAGTACACCTTCACCCGGAACGAGATGGCCGTCGGTGCGGCCAGCGCCACGCTCATGCTCGCCGGCATCGCGATCGTCGTGCTCCCGTACCTGGTGAGCGAATACCGGAATGTGGCACGCCATGGATAGCGGGGCGGACAAGGTGTCGCGCGTCGCGCTCTACGGGATCCTGATCTTCCTGGGGCTGCTGTTCGTCCTGCCCATCTACGTGATGGGCGTCAACTCGCTCAAGCCCCTCGACGAGATCCGCGGCGGCAACCTGATGGCGCTGCCGATGGAGTGGACCCTCGAACCCTGGGCCACCGCCTGGAGCACGGCGCAGATCGGCGTGCAGCCGACCGGGCTCAAGCCGTACTTCCTGAACAGCTTCCTGCTGGTGGTGCCGGCCGTGCTGATCTCCACGGTGATCGGCGCCATCAATGGCTACATCCTCACGCAGTTCAAGATGCGCGGAGCCAACATCGTGTTCGCGATGCTGCTGTTCTCCGTGTTCATCCCGTTCCAGATCGTGCTGATTCCCATGGCGCGGACGCTCGGCATGATGGGGCTCGCCGGTACGGTGTCGGGTCTGGTATTCGTGAACGTCGTATACGGCATCGGATTCACCACGCTGTTCTTCCGCAACTACTACGCGGCCTTCCCCGGGGAGCTGGTGCGCTCCGCACGGATGGACGGTGCAGGCTTCTTCCGGCTGTTCTGGCGGATCCTCCTGCCCAACAGCGGGCCGATCATCG
>CAZEDA010000483.1:0-3216 GCA_964510915.1 uncultured Rhodocyclaceae bacterium
CGCGACCGGAGGAGGTTCGAGAGATACTCCCGCGTTGAAACCGCTTCCGCGCCGAAACCGCCCTGTTGCGTGATCCGGTCGCTTCGATAGGCCCGCAGTTGCCACAGACTGAGTCGGGTGCGGTAGGACATGTCCACATTGAACGACGTGCCGAAATAGCGGTTCTCGACACCGATATCGACAATTGTTCGAGGCGATGGCTGCCACCGGAAGCCACCTCCGTAGCGCGGCCCTGAGAACTTGGTCAGAAAGAACTCGTTGTACTCGTAACCGCCCGTCACATAGGGCACGAACTCGGGATCCAGATTGAGCGACAACCTTGCGGATGCCGACTGGTTGATGAGATTCGAACCGGACCCATAGCTGGTGAAGCCATAGTTCGCATCTCCACTCCACAGGAAAGCGTTTCCCTTGGGGCCGCTCAGCTGCCCCACGACATTGTGGGACGTGATATCGACGACCGTCCGAGACGTGAACGTTGTATACGTGTTGTCGTTGCGCAGCAGATACTGCCCGCCCCCGGACAGCGGCCCTTTCAGGTACGGGCTCAGACTGATCGTCCTGACTTCGGTCCGGTTGAGACTGGAAGTAGCGAACTCCGATGGCTGACTGCCGAAAGGCGAAAGGAAGGTCTGATTGATCAGCGCACGCCCATCCACGTAGGCGCGGCGATCCGCCACTTCGTATGTTGCCTGAGCATTGAGCAGATTGAAGAGCGACTCTTCGCGAGTGTCGTTCAGGTACCCGACCACCACGGGCGAATAGCGACCGTCGAACCGAAGTCTCCCGGAATCGCGCTTCAGTCCGATGCTGGGCGACGTTCTCAAGGTGATGTCGGATGTCTCGGTACCCCGGCGCCGCAACAGCGGATTGTCGGAGATGATCGTGGACAGATCGAGCCTGAGATCGCGCTTCCATTCCTGCGCCCACGACGGCGCCGGTGCGAGCAGCGGGATGAGCGCGCAGGCCAGCGCACCGAGGGGCTTCGGCGATCGTCGGAACTTCCCGATGGCGGAGCTCCGGGCCACGAAGGCCCGCTTCACTCGCCGGTGCAACGACACCTCTTCAGCCATGGGAGGATCACTCTGGCTGGGCGTAGTAGTAGGAGTAGTAGTAGCCCTCTTCGCGGAAGGCCGACTTGTTCAGCACCGCCATCACGACCGGACAGGCTTCTACCGTGGAAATGGCTTCCTGCACCGTGCTCTGCGCCGTCTGTTCCGCTTCGACGACATAGACGATCTGTCCCATGTGCTGAGCCAGCACGCGCGGCTCGGGAGCGGCGAGCAGCGGCGGGGAGTCGAAAATCAGGATCCGGTCCGGATAACGTTCGTACAGTTGCTCGACGAGTTCTTCCATCACCGTGCTCGCCAGCAGTTCGGTGGCGTGCTCCTGCCGCGTCCCTGCGGGGATGAACGACAGGCGCCCGAGATTCGTCCGGATCATCACGTCCGCGACATCGAGCCGCGGATCCACCAGCAGATCCATCAGTCCCCTCGCCGGCGGGATGCCCAGCATCTCAGCCAGCGCAGGACGCGTGGGATCTCCTTCGAGCAGCAGGACTGTGCTGTCCCGCTCCATCGCGATGGAGAGCGCGAGATTGAGCGAGATGAAACTCTTTCCCTCACCGGGAAGTGCGCTCGTCACCATGATCCGCCGGGCATTCTTCACCGGCGTGGCGCCCTTGCCGAGGCAGTTGTTGATGATGGGACGCTTGATGACCCGCAGTTCGTTCGCAAGACGCGACTGAGCCGAATTCGGCGTCAGCAGCCCGCGCTCCATGATGCGATCGAAGTCGATCTCGACTTCCCGCGAGCGGCGTCCGGAGGACTGCCGGAGTTCACGCGGTGCCGTGGTTGTCTTGGCCTCCAGCTTGACCGGCGCGGGCTCGACCAGAGGCTCCGCGACGGGCGAAGGCTGCACCGGAGCACGAACGGGATCCGCCGCGATCGCGTCCGGCTGCGGCGCAGGGCGGGCAGGTGGCCGGGCCACCGGCTGGGCTTCGGCAGTGCGCGCATCACGCTCGTCGTGCAGTTCCCGCATCTTTCGGGTCGCGCGTTCGATCATCGACGCTTCTTCCTCCTGCTTGCGCAGGAGTTCTTCCGAATCCGTCGGTACGGACAGCTGCCCCGCGACCTGGCTGCCGGCTTCCCGCAGCTGCTCGAGCCTTCGTGCGGCTTGTTCAATCAGACTCATTGTGATGTCGCCCTCAGACCGCTCGAACGATGAACAACAGGAATATCAGCGCAGACCCGAACGCCGCGAACAATCCTGCCAACCCGCTGAAGAACACCAAGTTCGCAAACCGACGCTTCTTTGCAACCCCAGGACTCTCTTGCAGGGAAATCCCGCCAAGGACCGGCCTAGCGATAACCTTGCGAAGACTCTTGATCGAATGGAACACCGGGAAGAGCTGGCTGAACGCAAGCGCGGCAAACGCACCGGCCGTCACGGATACGGAGACGATGACCCCAAGCAGGAGCAAGCGGTTGGGCGCCACAGGCTTGTTCGATACGCGAGGCGGATCGATGATGCGGAAATCCGCGACGGAAGCCGTCTGCTCCAATTGGCTAGTCATCATTGCAGACTCGCGACGCTGCACCAGACTGTCGTAGTTGGCCTTCTGAACCTGGTAGTCACGATTCAGCTGAACAAGCTCTTCTTCGAGCTCCGGTCGCACTCTGGCTGTGGACCGGAGTTCTCCGATCTTTCCGATCAGTTCGTCCGTTCGCCCCTTCAGCGAAGCCACTTTGGCTTCCGCTTCAGCCAACGCCACCTTCAGTTGCTGATAGACAGGGTTTCGGTCAAGGTTCGATCCGCGACCATCGGGAGCCCGGGAAGCCTGTATCGCTTTACGCTTCTCGATGATTTCCTTGCGCTGCCGCTCCAGGTCCTCCAGAACACGCTTCGTCCCGACTACATCCGGATGCTGCTCGGTGAAGCTGCGAAGCAACTCGTCCTGGTTTTTCTTCAGTGCCTCGATGCGGCCATCGAGTTCCGGTACAGAGGTAGCTGCTGCTCCGGGGCGCTCGTCCTCGCCGGGATCGGGCAGGAACACCGGCTCTTCGCCGGCAAGCTCCCGCTTGATCGCATCGCGGGACTGCGCGGCGGAGCGGTACTCGATCTGCGCGGCGCTCAGCTGATTCTCCAGCTGGGTGATCGCGTCGAGCGAGTTGGTCATGCCGCCGATCTGATTGAGGTTGCGCAGCTTGAAGTCCT
>CAZEDA010000484.1:0-1296 GCA_964510915.1 uncultured Rhodocyclaceae bacterium
TCGGGCGGTGAGGTCTCCCCGGCGCGCGGCGCCAGCCTGGGCGAGTCGGAGCTGTTCCTCTCCGCCAACATCGACCCCATGTTCCGCGGCGCGCTGCTCGTGGCCATCACGCCCGAAGGCACCGCCGAGGTCGAGGAAAGCTTCTTCGAGACCCTGGCCATCGGTCATGGGGTCACGGTGAAGGGCGGCCGGTTCTTCTCGGGCATCGGCTACCAGAATGCGCTGCATCCCCACGCGTGGGACTTCGCGGATCCCTCCCTGGTCCAGCGCGCCTTTCTCGGCAACAACTACGGCGACGACGGTCTGCAGCTTCGCTACGTCGCGCCGCTGCCGGTGCTGGTGCAGATCGGCACGGAGATCGGCCGCGGCCGTGAGTTCGCCGGGGCCGGCGAGTTCGAGCGCAGCCCGCAGCGCAACGGCAAGGATTCGCAGACGTTCTTCGCGAAGCTCGGCGACGACATCGGCGTTTCGCACAGCTACCAGCTGGGCGTGTCGCACATCCGCCAGCGGAGCGGCGCACAGGGCGTGTCGATGTTCGACTACGACGACATCTCCGGCGTCACCAATCTGTTCGGCGGACGCCAGCGCATCTCCGGCGTGGACTTCGTCTACAAGTGGGCACCGGAGGGCAATCCGCGCTACGAGAACTTCAAGTTTGCGGCCGAGTGGTTCCAGCGCAAGCTGGACGGCGACTTCGCCTTCGACACCACCGGCATCAACAGCGTGGCGCCGCTCGCGGCCAAACAGTCGGGCTGGTATGCGCAGGCGGTGTATCAGTTCCATCCGTACTGGCGCGTCGGCGGCCGGATCGATCGGCTGTCCTCGGGGTCGGTGACACTCGATGCCAACGCCGCCAATCTCACGCCGCCGGGCTTCGACCCGAAGCGCACCAGCCTGATGATCGACTGGAACCCGAGCGAGTTCTCGCGCCTGCGACTGCAGTTCAACCGCGATGCCGCCCGCCAGGATCTCGCCACGGGCGAAGTCCTGAAGGACAACCAGCTCTTCCTGCAATACATACACAGTCTCGGCACCCATGGCGCCCATCGATTCTGACCGCGGCCTGCGCCGCCCGGAGGCACCCCGGATGAAGCTCCTTCTCAAGCTTGCGGTGGCGGTATGCGCGAGTCTCGGGGCGGGACTGGTGCACGCTGCCATCAACGTGTTCGCCTGCGCGCCCGAGTGGGGCTCTCTCGTGAACGAGATCGCCGGCGAGCGCGCGACGGTGTACGTGGCCACCACCGGCCAGCAGGACATCCATCGCATCCAGGCGCGGCCCAGTCTCATCGCGCGTGC
>CAZEDA010000484.1:1396-3200 GCA_964510915.1 uncultured Rhodocyclaceae bacterium
CCGGCCAGCAGGACATCCATCGCATCCAGGCGCGGCCCAGTCTCATCGCGCGTGCACGCATGGCCGACCTCGTGGTGTGCACCGGTGCGGATGTGGAGTCCGGCTGGATTCCCATCGTGCGCTCGCAGTCCGGCAACGACCGCATCCAGTTAGGCAGGCCCGGGTTCCTCGAGATCGCCCCGCTCGTGCCTCGCATCGAGATGCCACAGGTGGTCGACCGCGCAATGGGCGATGTCCACCCGCTGGGCAACCCGCACATCCACTTCGGGCCGGCGCAGATCCGCGTGGCGGCCACCGAGATCGGCAACCGGCTCATCCGCATCGATCCCGCGGGAGAGTCCGAGTACCGCACGCGCCTCGCGGACTTCACGCGTCGCTGGGCCGAAGCCACGTCTCGCTGGGCGGCGACAGGTGCGCCGCTCAAGGGCGTGACGGTGATCCAGTATCACCGCAACTACTCGTATCTGTTCGAGTTCCTCGGCATGCGCGAGGTCGGCACGCTGGAGCCCCGGCCGGGCGTCGAGCCCACTTCGTCGCACCTGAACGATCTCGTCGCACAGCAGACCGCGACTCCCGCGCGCATGGTGATCCGCTCGTCGTACCACGCCGAAGCCCCGGCCAAGTGGCTCGCCACGAAGATCAGCGTGCCTTCCATCGTCCTGCCCGCCACGGTGGGCGGCACGGCGGAAGCCAAGGATCTCTTCTCCATGTTCGACGACGCGATCCGCCGGATGCTCGCTGCGGCGGGCAAGTAGGCAATGAGTCGCCCCGCGGTGCAGACCCCGCTTCCCCCCGTCAGAGACAGTTCGTCGCGGCCGCCGCTGCATGAAGTGCGGGCGCCCGACTGCATCACATTTCACGACGTGGTGGCCGGCTACGAGCATGCCGTGATGGGGCCGTTGTCGTTCACCGTGCGTGCCAACGAAGTCGTGGCGCTGTGGGGGCCCAACGGCGCAGGCAAGACCACGGCGCTCAACGTCATCGGCGGCGCGGCGCGCGTGTTCCAGGGCCGGGTGGAGCGCAGCGAAGCCCTGCGCATCTCGCATCAGCACCAGAATCCGTTGCCCGTGTCCGGCATTCCGCTGTCGGGGCGCGAACTCCTGAAGCTCACCGGGGCCGACCCCGCCGTGCTGCCGGTGTCGCTGCAGCCGCTACTGAAGCGCCGTCTGTCCGCGCTGTCGGGCGGGCAGCTTCAGTTGCTTCAGGTGTGGGCGTGCCTGCTCGCGCCGGTGGACCTCGTGCTGCTCGACGAGCCCACCAACAACGTGGACCAGGAGGGCATCGCCCATCTCGAAGCCGCGATGGCGTCGGCGCGACACGGGCGGTCGATCCTGCTGGTGAGTCACGACCGACGGTTCGTCGAAGCCGTGTCGGACCGCATCATCGAGGTTCCGGCACGATGAACTGGGGTGCCATCACCGATCCGCTGTTCTTCACGCCGTTCGTGACCGGTCTGCTGTTTTCGCTGGTGCTGCCGGTCATCGGCATGTACCTGCGCCTGCGGGAGGAATGGCTGGCTGCCCTGTCGTTCGCGCAGCTCGCCGCGGCCGGGTCGCTGGCGGCGGCGATCATGGGGGCGCCGGTGCTGGCGGGTGGCCTGCTCGTGTCGGCAGCCGCCGCGGGCATCAAGTCCACCCTCGCGCGGAGCGGCAACAACGGGTACGCACTCCTGATGGTGGCGGGATGGGGCGCTTCGGTGCTCATGCTCGCCAACGCCCCTGCGGCCGATCACCTCGGGCATGCGTTGTTCGACGGCCAGCTCTACTTCACCGGCAGCGAGCACCTGTGGAGCATGGTGGCGTTC
>CAZEDA010000485.1:0-3197 GCA_964510915.1 uncultured Rhodocyclaceae bacterium
AGGAGTTCGAAGGCACGGGCGTCGGACTGAGCGTGGTGCGCCGCATTCTGGACCACCACGGCGGCGAGGTGCGTCTGCGCAGCGCGCGCGGCGTGGGCACCGTCGCGGAATTCACGCTGGACGCCGCACCGAACAAGTCCTGAGGCCGCTCGGCGCCCAACATCAGCGCCGGCGCTTTGTGCCCCTGAGAAGCACCAGTCCTCCGCCCGCCAGCAGCAGCACCCACTCTGCGGGTTCCGGGATCGGCGCCGCCGACACCACCTGGATCGACACCAGTTTGTCTTCCGTCAGCAACTGGTACTTCACGCCGGCCAGCGCCGCGGCGTTGCCCACCGGAAGCAGCGTGAAGTCGTCCGCGCCCCGGGTCTGGTGCAGTACGACACCGAATGCGAGCCCCACCGGCGGGATGTAGCCGTCCGCGAAGCGGAACCGCAGCACCCCGGCGAAGCTCGCATGGCCGTTCACGACGAGCAGATCGGTCTCCTGCGGGGTCGGTCCGAGGATCACATCGAAGATGGCGTTTTCACCGAAGGTGACGTCGCCCTGGACCGTGAACATGCCGGCACCGTCACCTCCCGGGGTCAACAGGCCGTCCACGAACACCTGCGCATCGTTGTCCTCGTTGCCGATGACGCCCGAGCCGGTGAGCGTGCCGCCTTCGATGCGGACGGACTTCGCGAGAAACTCGCCGTCTACCCGCGTGGTGCCCTGGGTCTGCACATAGCTCCCGCCGGAGAAATCCAGCTTTGCGCCGGGCGACACTTCTACTGTCCCGAGATTGGTGAAGCCCGTCGCCCGGTCGATCACGACGGTACCGGTTGTCACGGCGTACACATCGTCGATCACGATGTCCGCTCCGCGGGCGGCCGAAGCCGTGACGAGGACGGCAGCCGCGAGAACGCATGTCAGGGGGTGTGGCATGGAAGTCTCCGTCGTGGCACGGCTTGTGATGACACCCGGAAAGGAACTCGTCCGCCGCTGAAGGGCATGGTAGCGCGGCCCGGCCGGCTTGTGCGTTACAGTTCGGGCTTTACGACGGCGGGACGATCCCGCCGCACACTGTCACGAGAGACCCGCCATGCCCAACATCGTCGAGTATCAGGTCCAAGGCCACGTAGGCGTCATCACCCTCAACAATCCGCCCGTCAACGCGCTCTCGGTCGGCAAGGGACTGCTTCAGGGCATCCTGGATGCGCTCAAGGAAGGCGACCACGACCCCAACGTCCGGGTGTTCCTCCTGATCGGCGGCGGGCGCAACTTCTCCGGCGGGGCGGACATCACCGAGTTCGGCAAGCCGCCGTTCCCCGGCATGGCAACGCTGCGCGATGTGCTCACCTACATGGACACGGTCACCAAGCCCATGGTCGCCGCCATCGCCGGCCCCACCATGGGCGGCGGACTGGAACTCGCGATGGGCACCCACTACCGCTGCGCCATCACCGGCGCGCAGATCGGCCTGCCGGAAGTGAAGCTGGGCATTCTTCCCGGCGCCGCCGGCACGCAACGGCTGCCCCGTCTCATCGGCGTCGAGAAGGCGGTCGAGATGATCACGACCGGCGAACCGGTGAGCACCGAGCGCGCGCATGAGCTGGGCATCGTCGACGAGATCGTCACCGGCGACCTGCGTGCCGCCGCCATCGCGTATGCCAACAAGATCTCGAAGGAAGGCCGCCCCGTGCGCCGCGCGAGCGCGCTGACCGCGAAGCTCGACGGCGATGCGGACGCGTTCTTCGCCGCCGCCCGCGAGCGGATCGCCCGGGAGTTCCGCGGCTACCCCGCGCCGCTGGAATGTCTGGCGTGCGTCGAGGCGGCGGTGAAGAAGCCGTTCCTCGAAGGCGTGAAGTTCGAGCGCGAACGCTTCGAACATCTGGTGCGCACGACGGAATCGAAGTCGCTTCGCCATGCGTTCTTCGCCGAGCGCGCCGCCAACAAGATCAAGGATGTCCCCGAAGACACGCCGACGCGCGAGATCAAGTCTGCAGCCGTCATCGGCGCCGGCACCATGGGCGGCGGCATCGCCATGAACTTCGTGAACGTCGGCATTCCCGTGAAGGTGCTGGAGGCCTCGCAGGAGCGGCTCGACAAGGGCTTCGACATCATCCGCCGCAACTACGCCGCCACCGTCGCGAAGGGCCGCCTGACGCAGGAAGCGATGGACAAGCGCATGGGGCTGCTCCAGGGCGTCCAGTCGTACGACGATCTCGCCGACGCGGACATCATCATCGAAGCCGTGTTCGAGGAGATGGACGTCAAGAAGGAAGTGTTCCGCAAGCTCGATGCCGTGGCGAAGAAGGGCGCGATCCTCGCGACCAACACCTCCACGCTCGACATCGACCAGATCGCCGCGGTGACCTCCCGTCCTGGCGACGTCATCGGCCTGCACTTCTTCAGCCCGGCGAACGTGATGAAGCTGCTGGAGATCGTGCGCGGCGCGAAGACTGCCCACGACGTCATCGCCACAAGCATGAAGCTCTCGCGCACGATCAAGAAGGTCGGCGTGCTGGTCGGCGTGTGCGACGGTTTCGTCGGCAACCGCATGGTGCACGCGTACTTCCGCGAGGCGGGTTTCCTGCTGGAGGAAGGCGCGACGCCGCAGCAGGTGGACAAGGCGATGGAAGCGTTCGGCTTCGCGATGGGTCCTTTCCGGGTCAGCGATCTCGCGGGCCTCGACATCGGCTGGGCGATCCGCAAGCGGCAGGCCGCCACGCGCGACCCGGCACAGCGCTATTCGAAGATCGGCGATCTCATCTGCGAGCGTGGCCGCTTCGGCCAGAAGACCGGTGCCGGCTACTACAAGTACGAGGCGGGCAACCGCAAGCCGATCCCCGATCCGGAGATCGAGGCCCTCATCGTGCAGGCCTCGAAGGATGCAGGCATCGAACGGCGCGAGATTTCCGACGAGGAAATCGTCGCGCGGTGCATGTACCAGCTGGTGAACGTCGGCGCTCAACTGCTCGACGAAGGCATCGCTCAGCGGGCGAGCGACATCGACATCGTGTACCTGTACGGCTATGGATTCCCGCGGTTCCGCGGCGGGCCGATGTTCTACGCGGACACCGTGGGTCTGCCGAAGGTGTTGGAGACGATGCGCGAGTACCACGCGCGACTCGGTGAGTTCTGGAAACCCGCAGCGCTTCTGGAGAAGCTCGCGGCGGAGGGCGGGACGTTCAACTGATCGGAGAGCTGTGAAGGCGTGA
>CAZEDA010000486.1:0-3194 GCA_964510915.1 uncultured Rhodocyclaceae bacterium
ATCGATTCACCCTACGAGCCGCCGGAAGCACCGGAGATCATCGTGCGGACGGACGCGGGTACGGTCGACGAGACTCTCGCGGGTCTCGTGGAAAGACTGCGCGCACTTGGTATCGGGTGATTGGCGGTTTCGATTGTGTTCCCGGAGTCGGCCCTTGCAGGGCCTCGTCCGGGCTACTTGGCATGTCCCCGGGTCACCCGTAGCCCGGACGAGGGGCGAATGCCCCGACTCCGGGAACAACGGTCCAACGACTACGCCCGTCGATTCACGAGAAAGATGCCGCCGCCGACCAGCGCGATGGCGAACACGAACGTGACGCTGATGGGATCGTTCAGCACCATAACGCCCGCTGCGACGCCGAACAGCGGTGTGAGAAACCCGAACACCGACAGATTGGCAGCGCGATAGCGCGTGAGCAGCCAGAACCAGGCGAGATAGCTCGCGAACGCCACGACCGCGCCCTGGAACACCAGTCCGAACGTCGCCATGGCACTCCAGCGGATCACGCCGGGCTCCCCTGTCAGAGGCGACGCCAGCACCAGGAACACCGCAGAGACCGCGAGCTGGTAGAAGAGCATCTTCTCCGCGCGTGTGTTGGTCAGACGTGTCGCCCGAATCCACACGGTCGTTGCCGCCCAGAGCACGGCGGCGATCACGCCGAACGTGTCCCCGAGCAGCGACCCGCGAGAACTCACGAATCCTTCGCCGAAGGCCGTACCCATGCCCGCGAACGCGAGCAGCACGCCGAACCACTGGCGCGTGGTGAGCCGCTCGCCGGGCACGAAGACGTGAATGCCGATCGCCGTGAGGATGGGCGCCAGGTAGACGAACACCACCATCCGCGAGGCCGTGGTGTGCGCAAGGCCGACGAAGATGAACAGGAATTCCCCCGCGAACAGCAGCCCCGCCACGAGGCCCGGCCACAGCGTGCCGTCGCGATCGAAGAGCGGCACGCCGCGAATCCGAGTCCACAGAAAGAGCAGGACCGTGGCGAGCGAGGAGCGCAGGCCCGCCTGCATCAGGAGCGACACATCCGGCGCGACCAGCTTGGTGACGACGTGACTGCAGCCCCACAGGGCGCACAGGAGCACCATCAGGAACCCGGCCGACGCATCGACCGGCTTCCGGGTGGCGGGAATCATGGCGCGAGGCTCGCGATGCGCCAGGTGGGCCGGATGGCGGCGTCGACGCCGGCGAGATCGCCCAGGCTGACGCCGGTTGTGAGGAGTGCGGAGTCGACACCGGCGCGATTGGCGCCGGCGATGTCGGTTTCGAGCTGGTCGCCGATCATCACGGCGTTGTCCGTGCCGGCGAGCGCCAGTGCCTGCCGGTACAGCCCGGCCTGCGGTTTGCCGAGCGGCGTGAAGCGCAGGCCGTCCCGGCCCGGATAGCGCCGGGCGAGTGCAGCTTCGAACATCAGGGCCACGCTGCCCGCCGCGAAGCCGAAGGCATCGACGCCGTCGGGATAGATGATGTCCGGGTTCGGCAGCACGAGGTGCACGGTACGGCCGGCGTCGATGCTGCGGATGATCGAGGTGAGGGCGGCGTCGGCCGTCTCGACGAAGTCGAAGCCGGATTCGTCACAGATCACCAGTACGTCGAATGGTGTGTTCGCCGGGACGACATCCCCGCCGGCGAGTTCCACGTAACGGATGCCGTCGGGCGGCCCGAGGACCGCACAGCGCGAACCCGCGAGACCGTGCGTGCGGAAGTGTTCCTGCAGCAGCATCCCCGAGGTGAGGATGCGCTGCGGATCGAGACGCAGCCCGAGCCGCTGGTAGCGCTGGGCGGCTGTCGCGGGGAGTTTGGAGGCGTCGTTGGTGACGACGTAGTAGGGACGGCCCGCGCGCTCTAGAGCCTCGATGGCGGCCGGAGCCTCCGGCATGATGCCGGTGCCATGCACGAGCACGCCGTACGCGTCGAACAGGAACAGGTCGTAGCGCTCGACGAGCTCGCCGAACCGGACGTCCCGCGTGGTCATGTGGCTCCCGGGAGGAATCACGCCTCCCAGGGGTCGCCCGCTTCGGCGTTGAGCCCGTAACGCTGGATCGCCTCGGCCACCACGGTGGCGGCAAGCTTGCCTTCGTCGGCCAGGGCCTTGAGGGTGGCCACCGTCACGTGGAAGCGGTCGACCTCGAAGAACCGGCGCAGGGCGGCGCGCGTGTCGCTGCGGCCGAAGCCGTCGGTGCCGAGCGTGACGTAGCGGCCGGGCACCCAGGTGCGCACGAGATCGGGCACCGCGCGCATGTAGTCCGTGGCGGCAATCACCGGACCTTCCGTGCCGGCGAGGCACTGCTCGACCCACGGCTTCTTCTGATCGGCGGGCAGGGGATGGAAGCGGTTCCAGCGCTCGACGGAGAGGCCGTCGCGCCGCATTTCGGTGAAGCTCGTCACGCTCCAGATGTCGGCGGCCACGCCCCAGTCCTTCTCGAGCATTTCCGCTGCGGCGATGACTTCGCGAAGGATGGTGCCGGAGCCGAGCAGCTGTGCGCGCGCTTTCGGCTTCTTCGCTTCGGACTTCTGCAGACGGTACATGCCCTTGAGAATGCCTTCCTCCGCGCCGGCCGGCATGCCCGGGTGCACGTAGTTCTCGTTCATGACCGTCACGTAATAGAAGACATCTTCCTGCTTTTCCAGCATGCGCTTCGCGCCGTCTTCGATGATGAGGGCGAGTTCGTAGCCGTAGCACGGGTCGTACGCCACGCAGTTGGGCACGGTGGCGAACAGCAGGTGGCTGGAACCGTCTTCGTGCTGCAGGCCTTCGCCGGAAAGCGTCGTGCGGCCGGCCGTTGCGCCGAGCAGGAAACCTCGGGCGCGGGAGTCGCCCGCGGCCCAGACGAGATCCCCGATGCGCTGGAAGCCGAAGCACGAATAGAAGATGTAGAAGGGCAGCATCGGCACGCCGTGGGCGCTATAGCTGGTGGCTGCGGCGATCCATGACGACACCGCACCGGCTTCGGTGATGCCCTCTTCGAGGATCTGGCCGTCCTTCGCTTCCTTGTAGTAGAGCAGCTCGTCGCGGTCTTCGGGGTCGTACAGCTGACCGACCGAGGAGTAGATGGCCACCTGACGGAACAGCGCCTGCATGCCGAAGGTGCGGGCCTCGTCCGCGACGATGGGGACGATCTGCTTGCCGAGCTTCGGGTCCTTGAGCCACTGCGTGAGCATCTGCACGAAGATCATCGTGGTGGACT
>CAZEDA010000487.1:0-3188 GCA_964510915.1 uncultured Rhodocyclaceae bacterium
GTTCGCGCCTACATTGGCTCTGTGATGCCGGGATGCATCCGGCGATTCCGCTCCTGCGGGATCTGAGAGCACACACAGAGGAGTTTCGCCATGTTTCGCCGATCCGTACTGACCAGCCTGATGGTGGCGATGTTCGCCACGAATGCCCCGAACGCTTTCGCCCTCGGAGCAGCCGACGTCTGCTCGTGGAAGAGCAACTTCATCGCCACCGGTGCGATGACCACGGCGCGTGCCGGCCTTGTCGCCACCGAACTCAAGGACGGGTCCGTGCTCGTGACGGGCGGGAGCAGCAAGTCCACGACCGTACGCAGCGCCGAGCTTTTCGACAGTGCTGCCGGCACGTTCAGTGCACTGCCCGACATGACGACCGAGCGTTACTTCCACACCGCGACGCGCCTGCCTTCGGGCGAGGTGCTGGTCGTCGCCGGAAGTGGCGGCGCCGCGGCGCATGGTGCCACTGCGACCGCAGAAATCTTCGACCCGGTCGGCAAGAGCTTTCGCGCGACGACGGGCCCGCTATCCAAGGCGCGGGTATTCCACACCGCGACGCTGATGTCGGACGGCACCGTGCTGATCGTTGGCGGTACCGGCACGAACTCGAATGACGTCGCGGAGGTCGAGCTGTTCGATCCGGCGACGGGGCAGTTCCGCATTGTCGCGACGCTGTCGACGCCGCGATCCAGCCACACGGCAGTCCGCGTGACGGCACCCGCTTCAGGCATGGAGGAAGTCCTGATCGCGGGGGGCAAGGGACCGGACGGCGCGACGACCTCGGTGGAGATTCTCACTTACAACGCGTCGCAGAAGACCGCCACGGTTCGCAACGCCCCGCCCCTCGCCGAGGCCCGGCAGAACCATTCCGCGACACGGCTGCACAACGGCCAGGTGCTGATCACCGGCGGTACCAGCGTCGACTACCAGCCAGTCGCGAGTGTGGAACGCTGGACCGGCTACGCATTCACCACCGACGGACAGCTCAACCATCCGCGACGGGAGCACCACGCGACGCTCCTGCCTACCGGGCAGGTTCTGGTCGCCGGCGGCCTCGACGTGCATGCCGTGGCGGCGACCGAGCTGTACACGCCCGGCAGCGGCTTTCGCGACATCGGGAATCTCGTCACGCCGCGCTTCTACTCGGCGGCAGTCGGTCTGCGAACGGGACAGGTGCTCTATCTCGGCGGCTTCGACACGTCGGAGATCACCGTTCTGAAACAGGCCGAACTCTACGATCCGTTCTGGGCGGGCGTCGGCCCGATGCACGAGGGGCGCCAGGATCACAGCGCGACGCTTCTGCAGGACGGGCGCGTTCTTCTCGCCGGTGGCGGCGATGGCGGCAGCGGCACGCGAAGCACCGCGGAGCTCTTCGATCCGGCGACTGGCACGTTCACCTCGGTGGGCATGGTCGAAGCTCGGTCGAAGCACGCGGCGGCGATGCTCGGCAATGGCGCGGTACTTCTCGCGGGTGGTCAGAACACCGGCACGCAGTTCCTGGCGTCGGCTGAGGTCTTCGACCCCACCGCCGGCAGCTTCTCACGCACCGCTTCGCTTTCCAGCCCGCGCCTCGGGCACACCGCGACGGCACTCGCCGACGGTCGCGTCATGATCGCCGGCGGCTTCGGACCGACGGTCTGGGCGTCCACGGAGATCTACTCGCTGAATGCGGGCCCGTCGCAGGGCACTTTCGCTGCGGGCCCGGCAATGACGCGGGATCGGCTCGGCCACGCTTCGGTGCGCCTCGACAACGGACATGTGCTTTCGACGGGCGGCTGGAGCAGCGTGGCGGGCGGCATTACCTACGCCATCGAGGAATTCGATCCGGCCGGCGGCGCTTTCTCGCTCTGGTCGAACTCATCGTGGTTCGTCACCAATCGGCGGGACCACACGATCGCCGCACTACCCGGCCAGTCCCGTGCTCTCGTGGCGGGCGGCCTCACCTCGGGACTCTCACCGACGACGTCGTTCGAGGTGATTCCGCAAGGCGGTGAGGGCAGGATGCTCACGCCGAGGACCCTTCACGCCATGACGCCGACGCGCACGAGCCCCACGACGTTCTGGGTCATCGGCGGACTCCCGGCTTTCTCGGGCCCGCCGACCGCCGCCGTGGAGAAAATCGACGCTGCCGATCTGTCGGTGACGACCGCGATGCCGGAACTGGCGACGGGACGGGCCCACCACACCGCGACGCTGCTGCCGGACGGCCGTGTGCTGGTGGCAGGCGGGCAACGGAGCATGGATGGTGCAACCGCGACGGCGGAGATTTCGAAGTCGACGACCTGCACCGCCCTGCCACCGTTCGGCTTCCGCCCGCACGGCAAGGTCACGTTCGAGAAGAAGTACCTCCACGTCGACCCGCGGCGCGTCGAGATCCGTGCGCTGGTCGGCAATGGCGGCCGTCGCAACAATCCGTCATTCGATATTCGCTTCGACCTCGTCGGGCGAGACGGCGACGAGCGCCGCATCGTGCTTGGCAAGATGACGGTCCCGAAGCTCGGTCCCGCCGAGCGGACGCGTGTGACTGCCAGTCTGCCGGTCCCGGTGCGCCTGCCGGCAGGGACGTTCGGCATCCGGGCCTGCGTGGTGCCACAGCCTCAGCTTGCGGGTGAATGCTTCGATGTCGGCGGTGGTGTGGTGCGCGGAACCCTCAAGCCGCGCCAGGATCATTTCCCTCTCCTGCAGGCGCCGGCGAAGTAACTCGGCAGCGCGACCGCACCGATTCCGGGTCGCCCGCCGATTCTTGTGGCGGGCAGGCCCGGAATAGCGCCGCATCGTTCAGCGTGGTCGCGTTGGAACTGCAGCGGTCGAAAGCAGGGCGGGCGAGTTCGCCTACCCCGCCTTCTTGGCCTTGATGCCCTCCGCGATCAGGGCGGCGATCACGCGATCGCAATGATCGCCCTGCACTTCTATCACGCCGTCCTTCACCGTACCGCCCGACCCGCAGGCAGCCTTCAATCGCTTGCCGAGTTCCGTCAGAGCATCTGGCGCGAGCGCCAGGCCCTTCACCAGCGTGACGCACTTCCCGCCACGGCCCTTCGTCTCACGCGAGACACGAACGGGACCAGTGGCTGACGACGCGCTTTGTGCGCGGCCGCAGACGCATTCGGCAACGGGGCGCCGGCACCCGGGACAGGTGCGACCCACTTCGGTGGAGTAGACGAGGCCGCCGGAGGTGTTCTTCTTCATGGTCGTGC
>CAZEDA010000488.1:0-3175 GCA_964510915.1 uncultured Rhodocyclaceae bacterium
ACCAGATCGACATCATGATCGGCGAGGGGCCGGCCGCGCGCTCGGTCAAGCTGGATCTGCCGCCATTCACCCTGGTGGGGGCGACGACGCGGGCGGGCATGCTCACCAACCCGCTGCGCGACCGTTTCGGGATCGTCGCGCGCCTCGAGTTCTACACGCCGGAGGAACTCGCGCGGATCGTCCGCCGGTCCGCGCGGCTGCTGGAGGTCGAGATCGCCGACGACGGCGCCACCGAGATCGCGGCCCGCTCGCGCGGCACACCGCGGATCGCCAACCGGCTGCTGCGGCGGGTTCGAGACTTCGCGCAGGTGAAGGCCGACAACATCATCACCCGGCCTGTCGCCGATGCCGCACTGTCGATGCTCGACGTGGACGCCCACGGCCTCGACTTCATGGACCGGAAGCTTCTGCTGTCGGTGATCGAGAAATTCGGCGGCGGCCCCGTGGGCGTGGACAACCTCGCAGCGGCGATCGGCGAAGAACGCGACACCATCGAGGATGTCCTCGAGCCCTATCTGATCCAGCAGGGCCTGATGCAGCGGACACTCCGCGGCCGCATCGCCACGCCCTCGGCCTACCGGCACTTCGGGCTCGACGCCCCGTCCCGGCCGCAGACACCGGATCTCTGGGGCGCCGGCGGCGAGCCTGTCGCCTGATGGCGTCTTCCGCCGCGTCGCCGGCGCCGCCGCACACCTTCGTCATCACGACACGTGTCTATTTTCAGGATACGGATGCGGGTGGCATCGTCTACCATGCGCGCTTTCTCGACTTCTTCGAGCGCGCCCGCATGGACTGGCTGCGTGCCCTGGATATGCCCGTACGCCGTCTCGCGGCCGAAGCCGACGTGCTGTTCATCGTCCGTTCCCTCGAGATCGACTACCTTGCGCCCGCGCGGCTGGACGACGAGCTGCAGATCGCCGTCGACCTGCTGGAGGTCCGAGGGGCACGGCTGTTGCTCGCGCAGTCCGCGACGCGCGAGGGCGAACGGCTCGTCGAGGCCCGGGTGCAACTGGCCTGCGTCGGTCGTGACACGCTGCACCCGACCCGGATACCCACCACATTGCGGAGCCGACTGAGCGCCGCTGCCCCTTCACACGGAGCCTGAGCCTTCCCATGAACTTCACCACCGATCTCTCGATCGTCCACCTGATTGCCAGCGCGAGCATGACGGTGCAGCTGGTCATGCTGCTGCTCCTCGTGCTGTCGCTGTTCTCCTGGGTGTTCATCTTCCAGAAGATGTTCGGCATTCGCGCCGCGCGCATCCAGACGGAGGAGTTCGAGAAGGCGTTCCGCAACGCGCAGACCTCCGCCGACATGAACGCGCTGCTGCAGAAGGCCGCGAACCACGGCAGCAAGGCAGCCAGCATCGAGCGCATCTGCCTCGCGGGCTACCGCGAGTTCGCGAGGCTGCGTCGCCAGCCCGGGCAGAGCACCGCCGCGGTGATGGACGGTGTCCGCCGCGCCATGCGCGCCACCTACCAGCGCGAGATGGACCACATCGAGGCCTACCTCAACTTCCTCGCGACGGTCGGATCGGTGAGCCCGTACATCGGCCTCTTCGGGACCGTCTGGGGGATCATGCATTCGTTCCGCGGCCTCGCGAACGTGGGGCAGGCGACCCTCGCTTCCGTCGCTCCCGGCATCGCCGAGGCACTGATCGCCACGGCCATCGGCCTGTTCGCCGCCATCCCCGCGGTCATCGCCTACAACCACTACGCCCGCGACGTCGATCGTCTCGCCAACCGGTTCGAGAGCCAGATGGAGGAGTTCCAGAACCTGCTGCTGCGCGCTCCCCAGACCTGAGGTCGCTCCGACCCGATGCCCCGGCCGCGCCGCCGCCCTGACCCCGAAACCGTCTGCCGCCCGTTCCACGACGAGGTCGACCGCCCATGAACTACCGCCGCAAGCGATTCAGCACGATGAGCCAGATCAATGTCGTGCCCTACATCGATGTCATGCTCGTCCTGCTCGTCATCTTCATGGTCACAGCGCCGATGATGAACCCCGGCATGGTGGATCTGCCGCAGGTCGGCAAGTCGACGGAGCCCCCGCCCCAGCCGCTGGAGGTCTCCATCAAGGCCGGTGGGCAGATCGTGTTCATCGACCGTGACCAGGGCGGCTCGGCGCGTTCGGTGACCGAAGCGGAACTGGTCCGTGCCATCAAGCAGGCGCTGTCCGTGAAGGGAGATCGTCCGGTCGTGATCGGCGCGGATCGCCGGGTCGAGTACGGGCAGGTCATGCGCGTCATGGATGCTCTCCAGGGCGAGGGGATCGCGAGGGTCGGGCTGCTCACGAGGCCGAGGTCGAACTGATGGCCCTGGCTCTGCGCCGGCCGGAAGTCGCAGTTGCCGGCCTGCTTGCCCTGCTGGTGCACGGCGCGATGTTCGGCGTGCTCGTGGTGGGCTTCACCCTGAAGAAGCCCCCGCCGCCCAAGGTGGTCGTGGAGCTCTGGCGGGAACTGCCGCCGGTCAATCCGGCGCGCAAACCCGAGGCGCCGCCACCGCCGCCGCCACCGGTCGTGTCGATCCCGTCGCGTCCCCCGGCACCCGAGCCGGCGGCCGTGCCGCCCGCGCCGAAGCCTGCGCCCGCGCCGGCTGCGAAGCCGGCCAAGCCGCCGGAGATCCTGACCAAGGCGGAAGACAAGCCGCCCGAGGCGCCGTCGCCGGAAGCCGCGAAGGCCGAGGCCAAGCTGCTCGAGAAGCGCGAGGAGGAGAAGAAACTTCGCGAGCAGAAGGCGCTCGAAGACCGGCAGAGCAAGGAAGAACGCAAGCGCCTCCAGCAAGCCCTGCGCGAGGAGCAGCAGAAGCGTCTCGCGGAGGAGCGCCGCCTGGACGCTGAGCGCCAGAAGGAGGAAGAGGCGCGTCGCAAGCAGGAAGAAGCGCTGCAGGAGGAGGATCAGCGGCGCGTGCAGGAGGCCCTGCAGCGGCGGCAGAAAGTGGTTGAGGAGCAGAAGGCGCTGCAGGAGAAGAACGAGGCGGAGCGCCAGGCCGCGTTGGTGGCCGCGCTCAAGGCGCAGAAACAGATCGAGGACTACACCCAGAGCATTCGGCTCGCGATCAAGGGCAAGATCTCGCTGCCGCCTGGGATGTCCGGCAATCCGCAGGCTGTGTTCGAGGTGAGGCTGCTGAAGAGCGGCATGGTGGCGTCCGTGCAGCTCATCAAGTCCAGCCAGATG
>CAZEDA010000489.1:0-3173 GCA_964510915.1 uncultured Rhodocyclaceae bacterium
TCCGTGTCGCGCAAGTACGCGCACAAGATCCCGTTCATGCTGAAGTTCAACCACAACGAATTTCTCACCTACCCCAACAAGTTCGACCAGATCTTCTTCGCACGCATCAAGCAGGCTCGGGACATGGGGGCGGTGTCGGTGGGAGCCACCATCTACTTTGGTTCGAACGAATCCGCCCGCCAGATCGTCGAGGTGAGCGAGGCGTTCCAGATGGCCCACGAGATGGGCATGGCCACGGTGCTGTGGTGCTATCTGCGCAACCCTGCCTTCAAGCGCGACAAGGACTACCACGTGTCCGCGGACCTCACGGGCCAGGCCAATCACCTCGGCGTGACCATCGAGGCCGACATCATCAAGCAGAAGCTGCCCGAGAATAACGGCGGCTATCTTGCGCTGAACACCAAGGAAGCGCCCTACGGCAAGTCCGACAAGCGCATGTACAGCGATCTCTCCAGCGATCATCCGATCGATCTCACGCGCTACCAGATCGCCAACTGCTACATGGGGCGTGCCGGTCTCATCAATTCGGGCGGTGCGTCGGGCGAGAACGATCTGGTGGAGGCCGTCACCACGGCCGTCATCAACAAGCGCGCGGGCGGCATGGGCCTCATCTCCGGCCGCAAGGCTTTCCAGAAGCCGATGAAGGATGGAGTCGCGCTGCTCAACGCCATCCAGGATGTCTATCTCTCGCCGCAGATCACCGTGGCCTGATGCGACGGGCGCCGCCCTGGCGCTCGTCGCGTTCCTCGCCAGCCCCGCGTCGTCCGCAGCCGACGACGCGGCGGAACTGTCCCGCCTTCGGGACGAGATCCGAGGGATCATCGGCTCGCAGTCGGACTGCTACAACGTCGTTCATTGCCTCGTGCTGTCGATGGGGTACGATGCCTGCGGACAGCCGACCCATCATGTCGGCTTCAGCAACCGGACCGGCATCAAGGGTCAGCTCGAGGCGAAGGCGGCGGAGTACACCTTCATCGAGGAGGAAATGCAGCGCGGCAAGCCGAAGCCTGCCGTCTGCACGCCCGTCGTGATCCCGAAGCCGGTCTGTCATCGCAACCATTGCACGGCCGGAGCGGCAGGAGAGTGATGAGATTCCCCGTGGTGAAGTCGTGGTCCGTCGGGCGTTGCGCGGCGGCTGTCGTTCTCGTCGCCTGCGTGTCACCGACGTTTGCCGAGGACGACGCTGCAGCGCTCAAGCGTCTGGAGCGGGAGATTGCCCAGACGGTCGGTGAGAACGGCTGCGGCAACGTGTCGTTCTGCCGCGTGATTCCGATGGGTCAGGACCTCTGCGGCAATCCTTCGCGCTGGCTTGCGTTCAACAACTATCCCGGCGTGCGCGAGATCGTCGAGACGAAGGCGGCCGAGTACACGTTCATCGAGGAAGACATGCTCCGCGGCAAGCCGCGGCCCGCGGACTGCAAGCCGGCCGGCAAGGCAAAGCCCGCGTGTGTGAACGGCCGATGCACCGTCGGCGAAATCAGCTACTGACTCCCTCATCTTTCGCAGACCGATTCATGCCCAATCCAGCACCGAAGGCCCGCATCCGAAAGCTCGTTCCCAGTCTCGGGGTGTCGGACCTGCAACGTTCCGTCGCGTTCTATGCCGATTTCTTCGGCTTCGAAGTGGTCGATTCCTTCGAGAACGAGCAGGGCGAGATGATCTGGTGCTGGCTCCGTGCCGGTGTCGGTGAACTGATGCTGCAGCAGCTCGACGAGGAACAGCAGATCACCCTGAACCCCGCCATCGGACAGAGCTGGGCGCTCTACCTTCGCCCCGACGACCTCGGCGCGACGCACCGCCGGTTGCAGGCGGCTGGCGTCGAGGTGAGCGGCATCACGCTCACGGGCTACGGTGCTCGCGAGTGTTTTGCAACGGATCCGGACGGCTACGAACTGTGGCTGTCCGAGCCGGAATCCGGCCTTGGTCCCGATGACGAGGAAGACGACGAGGACGGCGACGATCCGGAAGACGACGGTGACGACGACGAGGATTTCGACGAAGGCGAGGACAGTCAGCCCGCGCCGCCATCCATTCACTGACCCGGCGCTTCGAGCAGCTCGCGCAGCGCGGTTTCCAGGAACTCCATCTCCTGCGGGAAGCGCCCAGGCGCTCCCGCGCAGTGCCCGAACGGCGACCGGAAGGGCCTTACCTCCGCCCCCGGGATCAGCGTGGCCTCGTAGACGCTTTCCTCCAGAGTGAAGTACATGTCCTCGTCGCACGGCATCACGATCGTGCGCGCGCGGATGCTCGATAGTGCCCGCGCAAAGTTGCCCCGGTACATGCCATTGCGGCTCACGTCCGCCTCCTGCCAGGTTCTCAGCATGCACAGCAGATCGTTCGCATCCCACGCGAGGTGGTCCGCCTCCCAGGCCGTGAGCAGATCCTCCACGTTGCCGTACCCCAGCACTTCATACAGCCGCCGCCGGAAGAACGCACTCGAATAGGCCCAGCCGGCATAGGCGCGCCCAAACGCGCGCAGGCCGGCCTCGGGCGGCGAGGTGTAGCGGCCACCTGCATAGGTGGAATCGGCTTCGAGCGCCGACTTCACGCCTTCGAGGAACACATGGTTGAGCGGCCAGCACTTGGCGCTGCCGCAGAAAGGCAGCAGGCGATCCACGAGATCGGGGAAGAGCGTTGCCCACTGGAACGCCTGCATCGCACCCATGGACCAGCCCGTGGCGAGCGCGATGCGTCGAACGCCCAGATGGTCGAACAGCAGGCGGTACTGGCAGATCACGTTGTCCAGCACCGAGATTTTCGGGAAGTCGGCGCCGCCGCGCGGGCCGTCCGTATTGCTTGGCGACGAGGACAGGCCGTTGCCGAACATGTTCGGCACGACGATGAACCAGCGCGCCGGATCCAGCGCGCGGCCGGGACCGATCATCCGGGCATTCGAGCGATGACTGCCCGTGTAGTAGGTGGGAAAGACGATGCAGTTGTCGCGGGCGGCGTTGAGTCGGCCCCAGGTGCGATAGGCAAGCCGGGCATCCGGAAGCGTCTCCCCGCTCTCGAGTCGGATGTCGCCCAGCGACAACACTTCGTAGTCGATTCCCGCAGACAGGTCGGTCATGGATCGCGAGTGCCGGTGAGGCGTGTTTCGGATCCCCTCTTCATTGCAGTGTACGTACCAGGGGAGCGGCGCTTGGCACAACCGATTGAACTGTCATGTTTAC
>CAZEDA010000490.1:0-3170 GCA_964510915.1 uncultured Rhodocyclaceae bacterium
ACGAACGCAGCCGGCGTTGGTCGGCTTGGCGGGATGTCCAATCCCGCCGGCACCTTCCGTCTTGCCTGCGTTCGTTTCAGGTGGCAACGCGACCGCTCCACTTGATCAGTCCTTCCCTCAGGCGCTGGGGTATGCTCCCGGCAATGCCGGATCACGCAACGAGTATCCCCGATTCCGCCGGCCGGGTGTGGGTCTTCGACCTCGACAACACCCTGCACGACGCGTCGCCCCACATCTTCCCCCACATGAACTCCGCGATGACGGCGTACGTGTCGCGGCACCTGGGGGTCGACGAGGCCCGCGCCAACGAACTGCGGGTCCATTACTGGCGCCGCTACGGCGCGACTCTCCTGGGGCTCATGCGCCACCACGGCACCGATCCCCACCATTTTCTGTGGCATACCCACCAGTTCGGGGATCTGCATGCGATGGTGCTGGCGCATCCGGCGCTGCGTCACATCCTGCTGCGGCTGCCGGGCCGCAAGGTCGTGTTCTCCAATGCGCCTCACCATTACTGCCTGGCCGTGCTGCGCATCCTCAAGGTGCTGGATCTGTTCGACGGCGTCTTCACCATCGAGCACACGCGCTTCCGCCCCAAGCCGGACCCCGCCGGGTTCCGCCGGCTGTTCCGGCGGCACGGCATCCCGCCGCGGCGCTGCGTGATGGTGGAGGACAGCGTCGAGAACCTGCTGACGGCAAAGCGTCTGGGCATGCGGACCGTGCTCGTGGGGCCGGCGGCGCGGCGTCCGCTTGGCGTGGACCACGCCATCGGCGATCTGGCCGAACTGCCCGGGCTGCTCCGCCGGCTCTGACCCTCCCGGCCCTGCGTCGCCGGGCGGGCCCGCACGAAGCGCTGGCGTTCCCTGGGAGCGGGTGCTAACTTTGGCCCATTCGAACCAGCCATACGGCAAGGAGACCCCGATGCCGCTCAAGCGGGGCGAACGAAAGCTCCAGATCCTCCAGACCCTCGCTGCCATGCTGCAGGACCCGGCCGGGGAGAAGATCACGACCGCTGCGCTCGCGGAAAAGCTCGAGGTATCCGAGGCGGCCCTCTATCGTCATTTCGCCAGCAAGGCGCAGATGTACGAAGGCCTGATCGAGTTCATCGAGCAGACGCTGTTCGGGCTCGTGAACAAGATCACCACCGAGGAGACCAGCGGTCTGCGGCAGGTGGAGGCCATCATTCCGGTCCTGCTCGGCTTTGCCGCGAAGAACCCCGGCATGACACGCGTGCTGATCGGCGACGCCCTCGTCCACGAGAACGAGCGGCTCCAGATCCGGATCAATCAGCTCCACGACCGGCTGGAGTCGCAGATCCGGCAGTCCCTGCGCTTTGCCGTGACCCAGGGCGAACTGCCCGAGAACCGGGACGTGACCGCCCAGGCGAATGTCATCCTCGCGTTCGTGATCGGCCGCTGGCACCAGTTTGCCAAGAGCCGGTTCAAGCGCCTGCCCACCGAAGGCCTGGAAGCCCAGACACCGATGCTCCTGTGAGTCGTCCGCACGAGGATTCCCGTCCCCCGGCCAGTCGAGGGTCGCGGGGAGTCGTCGGTTGGGTGGAGACCGCTCTGCTTGCGGTGCTCCTGGGTGTCTGCACCTCGTCGATCCTGAACGAAACCCCCGGTCGGGCATATCTTCCGGCGCCCTACTGTGCCGGGGATGCTTTCCAGTCCTGGCTCATGCGCCGCATCGCTGCCGTGGACCCGGCCGCCCTGGCCGAGGAGCGCAGCATGCTGCAGGTGCTCGATACGCTCGGACGAAAGCGGCTCGACCGCCATGTCGTCGCGCGGGCGCTCGCTGCCGATGCGGGCGGGCGCTACGAGTCGGACGACCTCATGGCGGAACTCGACGACCTCGCGCTCACCCAGGTGCTCGCGGCTTCGCCGGCGTTCCAGAAGCTGGCCTCGAAACCCATTCGTCATCGCGACCCGCCGCCCCCCGCGATTCCGCAGGTGATCGCACCGGCCGTGCCCCTGGAGAGCTCGAACGAACTGCTGGAGGCTCTGCGGGAAACGCCCCGTCCCGCCCCGCCACCCCGCCCCAAGCCGAAGGAGGTGGATGTGCTGCAGGAAGCCGCGCGGTTCGCCCTGGTCCTGCGCGACGACGAGGCGAAGGCGCGCGCTTTCCTGTCCGTGTACGCGAAGCAGCCGGAGGCCTTCAAGCCGTTCATGGAACTGCGGCGGGCCGACCCGGAGCTCGAAACCCAGTTCACGGCGGCGGTGGAGCGCAATCTGCTCGCCGATCTCTCGCCCCGCGTGCTCGATCTCTTCCGCCGCATGGCGGCGCAGCTGGTCACTCAGGGCGTCGCACCGGAATCGCTGGAAGCCCTGGCCGCGCAGCAGCCGGACACCCTGCGCGAACTGCTTCGCAGCCGCTGGCCCTACGCCCTGCGCGATTCGGATACGGGCGAGTGGAGTTTCGATCTCCGCGGACCGGTGCTCGTCGCGAAGCAGGACATCGGACATTTCGCGTTCGCCGTGAACCTGCCGGTGGACGACTTGCTGCTGCACGTCGTGGACAGCGCCGAGGAGCCGGCTTCGCGAACGCTGCCGCCGCCGTACGTCGAGGCTCGTACCTTGCGACGCCTGCGGGACTGCCATCGCACGCTCTGCCTGTCCGGACGGGACCGCGCCCGGTGACGCGCTATCATGGCGCGACGATGTTCGGGTGATGCGAACGAGGGGAGGGGATCATGTCCGGGGAAGCTGCAGTGGTACGAACGATGGTGCGGGACGACGCGCGACGCAGGATCGGGGACGAGGAGTGGGCGGTGCGTTGCGATCTCGCCGCTGCCTACCAGATCGCGGCGCAGCTGCGCTGGACCGATCTCATCTTCACCCACTTCACCGCCCGCGTACCGGGCAGCGAGCACATGCTCATCAACCCGTACGGGCTGATGTTCGACGAGATCACCGCCTCGTCCATCGTGAAGATCGACAAGGACGGCAACGTCGTGGATGACAGCACGGGCCTCGGCGTGAATCACGCGGGCTTCGTGATCCACGGTTGCGTGCACGACGCGAGACCGGAAGTGAACTGCGTGATTCACACGCACACCCGCGCCGGCGTGGCGGTATCAGCACAGAAGGAAGGCCTGCTGCCGCTCAGCCAGCATGCGCTGCGCACCTACGGCATGCTCACCTATCACGACTACGAAGGCATCGCGCTGG
>CAZEDA010000491.1:0-3169 GCA_964510915.1 uncultured Rhodocyclaceae bacterium
TGTGGTCGACGTCGCCGGCCCGACTGCGAGCGGAGGCCCAGTGCGCCGTACCGCCGACTGCAGCAGGCAGAAGGATCGCACACAACGCCGCCGTTCGTCACCGGAGCGACGAGGCCTGCGTGATGTGCAGGAACAGCGCCGCCGCACACCGCGCAAGTCTCGATGTCGATGCCGAAGACGCGCTTGAGGCGTAGCGCCGAAGTCACTGACCCCCGTCAGACGATCCCGCACGTCCCAGGTGTAGGTCTGCACCCCGTCGTTGGTCAGGTTGCCGTTGAAGTCGTACGTCAGTGCCGTGCCCGCCCAGTTCGTCAGGCGGTTCGCGGCGTCGTACGTGTAGCCCAGCGTGCCCAAGGTCGTGGTCGTGTTGCGCCAATAGGTGAGCGTGATCAGCTCGTTGCCGTTGTTGTGCGCGTATTCGATCGTCACCAGGTTGGGCAGCGTCGCCTTCGTCCGACAGCTCGCCACGTCATAGGTGAAGCTCACCGCGTTGGCGCCCTGGGTGACCGAGGTCAACCGGTTCGCATCGTCGTAGCCGTAGGTCACCGCCGTCTGCCCGGTCACCGGCATCTGCGTGCGCCGCGCCGCCTCGTCGCAGCTGTAGGCAATGATGCTCGTGCCCGCTGCGCTTCACGTTCCTGCGAAACGTGAGCCTCCACTGAAACGGCACTCGCCCTATTCGTAGGTGCGGGTCACCTTGCCGGAGAGGCTGTCGGTGATTTTCGTCACGCGATAAAGAAATGCACGGGCCAAGACCGTTCCCTGCTTTGCTCTGTCTACCTTCCCACCAAGAAACGCAACCACTCCAAGCGGCGCGGTCTGGATGACACGTCAAAGTGACTCCCGAAACAAGTCTCAAGTCGTCGATCTACTGAGAACACAACGAACTCGGCATCGGAACCGTCTTCAGCCTGAAAAAGACCCGGCCAGCGGGCAACGACCCTCACGCGATCGATTGACACCTCCCTAAACTGATCCGCGGAACGTATCAAGACTCCATTGGAAGAGAGACGAACGCTTTCCACTGGTTCACGCAAGACACTGGCCGCAATGAACGCGGCAATCGCAGAGGAATACAAGAGGACAAGGACCGGGGCGGCAAGGAACGATGTATTTAGCACGGCGCTAGTGCGGATATGACCGTCTTGACCAATAACGCCCGAGAGAAAAAAGACAAAGTGGCTGCCCAACCACACGGCGATGGCGAGACCCCCTAGAGAGCAGACAGCGAAGATTACCCCGACCCGTTTTCGGAGCGGCCTAGTCATGACTAGTTCCTCACGGTTTCCGTTACCAACAGCGACCTTTCCGACTGCCGTTTCTAAAGTAGTGCCCAATGCTAACGACGCGCTCGATGCGCTCCCCTCTACGACTCGCACTCCTGCCGTCCCCCAATGAGCGCCATGCCGCTCCGGTGCCGGGGACGCAACGCCCCGGCGACGTTGGACTAGGTGTTGGGGCGCAACTGCACCTTGCCGCCGCGCGACTCGCGTTTGGCGTGGGCCAACGCTTCGGCCACTTGCGTCAGCGGGTAGCTGGCCTCGACCGCCACATGGATGGTGCCGTCGATGAGTCGCCCCGCGAGCTTCGCGTACATGCCCTGGATCTCCTCGAAGGTCATGGTCCGCATCTCCTTGGCCAGCCAGAATCCGACCAGATGGAGGTCGCGGAACACGAAGTGGAACGCGTCGATCTGGATGGGCTCGCCGGACATCAGACCGTAGTTGACGACCGTGCCGCCCTCGGCCACGCATTGCGCGAGACGTCCCACCGCGGCGCCGGCGACGGCATCGATGCCGAGCCTGATCTGCGCACCGCCCGTGGCCTCGCCGACACGCTGCGCCAGATCGGGGCCATCGACGACCACCACGTCCGCGCCCATCTGCTTCAATTCATCGATGAGCTCGGCTCTGCGCACGACGTTCACCGTGCGCACGCCGCTGGCGCGCGCCAGCCGGATCAGATCCACGCCGACGCCGGAGTTGGCCGCGTTCTGGATCACCCAATCGCCTGGCTTCAGGTTCTCGTAGCTGGTGAGCATCAGGTGTGCGGTGGCGACGTTGACCTTCAGCATCGCGGCCTGCGCGAGATCCACTTCCGGCGGCAGCCGCACGAACGCCTGCGCCTTGTCGCGGATGCGCTGGACCCAGTTGGTGCGCACCAGGCTCATGACCTTGTCACCGACCTTCAGGTGGGTCACGCCCTCACCCACCGCCGCGACCGTGCCCGCGCCCTCGATGCCCAGCGGACACGGCGGCGTCGGCTTCGATGCGTAGTTGCCTTCGATGGACAGGATGTCCGCCGGATTGATGGAGCAGGCGACGACGTCGACCAGCACTTCGCCGGGGCCCGGCGCGCCGGGGTCCGGGATGTCGATGCACTGGACGGTTTTCTCCGCGGGACCGATGGCACTGAGTTGCGCTGCTTTCATGCGTGATTTCCTGTTCTTTGGTGGGGCCGCGAGGCGAGCATCGGCGCCAGGACGACGTGCGGCAGATGCTGGACGTTGCCCATCATAGCCCTGCGCGGCAGCGTGAAACGGGAGGTGGCGTCGTGACTTGCAGGTGCGCGGGTCCGACCCCGGAATGGGAAGTAGGGGCTGTGTCGACCGGGGAGGAACGGGGCGACGCGGACGAGTAGGTAGGCGGTGGATACCGCCATCGGCGCCTTTTCCGGGCGTTCGGTAGGACGTTTGCCTTCGTCGGGTCGACTTTCCTTGACACCAAAATACTTCAAGAGTGAAATAAACCCCGCCTGACCCTCCCACTCCGGAGCCATTCGGCACGCATGAACATCGTCTGCATCGGCGGCGGGCCCGCCGGGTTGTACTTCGCTCTGCTGATGAAGAAGCACGACCCGTCGCGCGAGGTCACGGTCGTCGAGCGCAACCGGCCGTACGACACCTTCGGCTGGGGCGTGGTGTTCTCGGACCAGACGCTCGGCAATCTCGCCCAGGCCGACGAACAGACCGCCCGCATCATCCTCGGCAGCTTCAACCACTGGGACCGCATCGACGTCCACTTCAAGGGGCGCACGCTGTCCTCCGGCGGCCACGGCTTCTGCGGCATCGGCCGCAAGCGCCTGCTCAACATCCTGCAGGAACGCTGCGAGGCACTGGGCGTGAAGCTCGTCTTCGCCACCGACGTGGCGGACGACCAGACGATCGCCC
>CAZEDA010000492.1:0-3166 GCA_964510915.1 uncultured Rhodocyclaceae bacterium
TCGACGATGGTCCCCGGACGGAGTCCGGGCTACGGTGGCACGTCGTCGTAGCCCGGGCTCCGCCCGGGACTCGCCGTCGACTCGAAGCGATTCCGCTCACAGGAACAACTGGATCGACGGCAGCGCCGCGTCGCAGTTCAGCAGATTCACACGCTTCAGCACGATCTTCAGCGCGCCGTCCACCACGCGCAACGTGTGGAAGACGGTCCCCGCATAGTGCTGCACCTCGTCGAGCCTCGCCTCGGTGTAGAGAAACTGCGTGCGGGTCACGAAGACATTTGCCGCTGCGTCCATGCTCTCCACTTCCGGCGTCTGCAGCAGATGGTGACAGCGGCTCGGCGGCTGCTGCGAAAAGGCGCGGGGACTCTTCAGCCGCTCCACGCGGAGCTGCAGCAGGAGCCGGTCTTCGTAGGCAAGGGAGGTGTGGAGCACCGGGTCTGTCTGTCCGTGGGCAAGGGGCACCCAGTAGTAACCGTCTTCGGTGAAGAGCGTGAGCCACTCGTCGAAGCGCTTCTCGTCCAGCAGCCTCGCTTCGTGCACGACGAAGCGAATGAGGTCCTGTTCGGTGGGAGTCATCGCGTGGCCTCCTGGGCGGGCAGCATGTAGCGCAGCCACGCGCGGAACTGGTTTCGCATGGAGATCTCGCTGGTGCCGCCAGTGGTGAGGTCGGCCTGGCCGATCTCGTCGGGCGAGAAGTTGCGGTGCAGGCTCACCCACTCGTTGCCCTCCGCGTGCAGGCCTTCCTGGATGGCGCGGTAGGCGTAGAGGTCGTCGTGGCCCACCACCGACAGCGGCGAATTGATGAGCCGCGAGTACATGACAGTGCGCGCGAGCAGGTGGTCCGGCGCACCCTTCAGGCGGAAGGTCCAGGACTCCACGATGGTCTCGTCGGCGGCGATCGGTCGCGCCACGCGGATCGCCTGGATGGCACCCTTGATGGTGAGGCTCGGGTAGTACACCGTGTTGTGCCGGGCGGTTTCGAGGATCTTCGCAGCGCGTTCGTCGCCGTAGGACTTGCGGAGCGATTCCTCGTAGCCGGGGATGGACGAGTACGCAGAGTGGATCGAGAAGTTCACCCCGGTGTAGCTGTGGCCGTTCTCGAACACGCGCACGCCCATGTTCTCGAAGAAATCGTAGCTGGACGCGAACGGCACGAACTGCTCGATGGCCATGGGCTTGGGCAGATCGGCGGGCTTGTCTGCCCAGAGCTTCTTCGCGGTGCCGGCGGAGGACTCGTGCGCCACCATCGGATGCATGGTGTCGTTGAGGTTCTCGACGAACATCTTCCAGTTGCAGTTGTGCCGGTAGCGGAGCACGCCGCCGGCGATCTCCAGTTCGCCCTCGGGCGAGCGGTCGGCCATGTTGTCGATGGACGAAAGCGAATCGCCGAAGTACTCGCGGAAACCCGGACCGTCGTCGGACAGGCGCACGAACACGAAGCCGCGATAGACCTCCGTGTTGCGGATGGCGGTCATGCCGCGGCCGGCCTCGCATTCCATCATGCGGGTGCCGTCGTAGCCCTTCTTGAGCGGGATGGCGAGCAGAGCGCCGTCGGTGGTGTACGACCACGCGTGATAGGGGCAGCGGAAGAACTTGCCCGTGTTGCCCGTCGGCGCGGACACCAGCTTGGCGCCCTTGTGCGCGCAGCGGTTGAGCAGGACGCGAATGCTGCCGTCGGTGTGGCGCACGAGAATGACCGGCTGCGCGGCGATGTCCGTCGTGAAGTAGTCCCCGGGGTTCGGCACCTGGCTCGTGTGACCGACGTACACCCACGTGCGCGACCAGAGGCGTTCCATCTCGAGGGCGAACACCTCGTCGTCGATGTAGACGTCGCGATGCACCTGGTCGTCCTGCACCAGAGCGCGCACTGCCTCCGGGTCGTCGCGATAGCGGCTCATGCGGCGAGTTCCTCCCGCGCCGCCGACAGCGCGTTGCCGTGTTCGTCCGCCAGCGCGGCTTCCGTCAGGCGGCGCAGCTGGATCGCGGCGTCGGCGCGGCCGCGAAGGCGGGGGAGGGCGTCCATCAGGGATTCGAAGTTGCGCCAGCCGCGGGCGTGCGTATCGCCATAGCCCTTGACCAGGCGCTGGGACGACGCCACGGCGATGGCGAGTTCGTAGTCGGTCCGTGCAACGTCGGTGACGGTGGCGAACCACCGGTCGATGCGCTGCATCTCGACGCGGGCGCGCAGTGTGCTCCGGCGGATGCGCCGCAGACTCGCGACGAAGTAGAGCAGCAGGAAGCCCCGCACGGTGCTGGTTCGCACGACGCGGCCTTCCCGCGAGAAGCGGCCGACCAGATTTCGCGCCCATGGTGTAGCAAGCAGCCAGCGGCCGAGGCCTTCCGGAAGGGTGTCGGCGATTTCCTCCAGGCGGGGATGCATGAACTCGTGGATACCGAGCACCTGGTCCGGCTTGCTGCGGACCTCCGCCCGGACGCGATCGAAACGCGAGCGGCGGGTCTTCAGGTCCGCGACGCGGATCGTATCCTCGTACGACAGCCACAGCGCGAGGTGCTTCGCCGTCTCCACCAGCAGGCGGGAGCGGGTGTCACCGCGCTCGCGCTCGAGTGCCGCGAGCGGAGCAAGCCGATCGAGGTAGGCCTCCGCATAGGCGACATCCTGATAGTCGGCAAGACGCTCGATGCCGGCGATGAGTGTCCGGTGCGCGGCTGCCGGAAAGTCACGGTGGATTCTGTCGGCGAGCGGCTGCAGGAGTCGGCCGACCGCAGGGGCTGGAGATTCGATCGGGGCTTCGACAACGCGCGGCGCTGTCGACTGCGTGGCGAGCCTCGCGCCCTCGGCGAAGGCCGCGAGGCTGGTGTTGACGCCGACCCCGCCGCGACGGATCGCGGCTTCGAAGGCCTCGGGCAGGAAGGGTGTCTCGTCGCTCGCGGCAAGCGCGCCGAACAATGCTGCACTGATCACGCTGCCGGTACGCTCAGCCGCATCGGCGAAGTCCGCCACGATGAGCTTGCGGGCAGCAGCACGGCCGGCTTCGAGCAGCTTGTCGGCGTCGACGCGGCCGTCGCCCATCGCGATCTTCTCGGTCATCGAGAACACGCGATGGGTCGACGTGATGAACACGGTGCGGTCGGGCGTGACGAAGCCGCGCTGGATGGCGCGACCGGCTTCCATCAGTTCGGAGGCGATGACCACGTCCACGTCGCC
>CAZEDA010000493.1:0-3153 GCA_964510915.1 uncultured Rhodocyclaceae bacterium
CGGCTGCCCGCAGGGCGCCACACATAGTCGCCGGCGCGGCATTCGCCCTCACCGCATACGAGGCTGCCCTGCAGCACGTAGGACTGCTCCACGAGCACGTGCTCGTGGTCGGGCAGTTCGGCGCCGGGTGCCATGCGCACGAGCATCGTCAGCAGGCCGCTCGAGCGATCGAAGAGGAGTGTCCGCGTCTCGATACCCGGCTGCGCCGGGTTCGATTCCCATGGCAGTGACTGGACATCGACGAACCGGGACGCGAGCGGAGGCAGCGTCGCGTGTCCGGGGCAGTGGGGCGTGATCGGATTCATGACACGAAGCTCCTCGGGAGACTGCGGGCCTGTCGGCAGCGACAGCGCGACGGGTCCGGACCCGGAGCCGCGCCGCGGCAGGCCCCGAGTCCGGCGGAACGGGTCAGCCCAGCGGTCCGGCGTACTTTTCGAGCAGAGCCCAGGCTTCCGCGCCGTACGTGTTCTTCCATTCCTTGTAGTAGCCCGAGGCCGCAAGAACGGCGCGGAACTTCGCGGAGTCCGTCTTGTTGAAGATCATCCCGGCCTTCTTGAGCTTCTCTTCGGAGCTGGTGTTCAGCTTGGCAAGGTCTTCGCGCTCCCTGACGGCCGCGGCGTTGATGTTTTTCGCGACGATGTCCTGGAGTTGCGCGGGCAGCTTCGCCCACGCGCGACCGTTGATGAGGAAGAAGAAGCCGTCCCACATGTGATTCGTGACCGACACGTACTTCTGCACTTCGTAGAGCTTCGCGATCTCGATCAGCTGGATGGCGTTCTCCTGGCCGTCGACGATCTTGGTCTGCAGCGCGGAATACACCTCGCTGAAGTTGATCGACGTGGGCGAGGCCCCGAGGGACTTGAAGAGCGACGTCCACTGCGGGCTCACCGGCACGCGGATCTTGAAGCCCTTGAGATCGTCGGGCGTCTGGATGGGCTTGGTGCTGGTGGTGATCTGCCGGAAGCCGTTGTCGAACATCTTGTCCAGCGCGTGGATGCCCAGCTTGGAGATCACGCCGCGCATGTACTTGCCCATGTCGCCGTCGACGGCGTCCCACACCTGCTTGTAGTCCTCGAAGGCGTAACCCACGCCATACAGCGACGTGGGCTTGGTCAGCGTCGACAGGATGTTGCCGGAGAGCGTGAACATCTCCAGTGCGCCAGAACGGAGCTGCGACAGCATGTCGGTGTCGCCGCCCAGCTGGTTGTTGGGGAACACCTTGATCTCGACCCGGCCGCCGGATTCCTCGAGGATCTTGGCGGCAGCTTCCTTCATGCGCACCGTCATCGGGTGCGTGGCCGGAATGTCATTGCCGTACTTGAAGGTGAACTCCGCGGCGTGTGCACGCTTCGGCGTGGCGGCGAGGCCGCCGAGGGCGAGGGCGGCTGTGCCCTGCACGAAGTGGCGTCGGGTGATGGATGTCATGGGTGTTTTCTCCTCCGAGGTGCTGTTGTTGGGGGCCGCGGAACTTTGCCGAGGCTAACTCAGGAATCCGATGGAAATCCAGGGCACGGCCGCGACGACGATCAGGCCGGCGACCAGGGCGAGCAGGTATCCGACGATCGGTCGCATGCCTTCGTCCGGGGGAACCCGCCCGACGGCGCACGCGGCGTAGTAGCCCACACCGAACGGCGGTGCGAACAGGCCGACGCCCATCGACAGGATGACGACCATGGCGTAGTGGATCTCGTGCACGCCGACTTCCCGCGCGATGGGAAAGAGCAGCGGCCCGAACAGCACGATGGCCGGGATGCCCTCCAGCACACTGCCCAGGACGATGAACACCACGATGGACACGGCGAGGAAGCCGGCGGGTCCGCCCGGCAGGTTGGCCATGATGCGCGTCAGATCCTCGGAGAAGCCGGACTGCGTGAGGGACCAGGCCATCGCGGTGGCGGCGCCGATGATGAGAAGGATCGCACCGGAGAGGGCCGCCGTTTCCACGAGCATCGGCTTGAGCCGTCCCAGGGGAAACTTCCGGTAGACGACGATGCCGACGATCACGGCGTACACGATGCCGATGGTCGAGACCTCGGTGGCTGTCGCTACACCTCCCACCACCGCCGAGCGGATGATGAACGGCAGCGCGAGCGCCGGCGCGGCGACGACGAGGCTCTTGCCGATCTCGCCGCCGGTGGCTCGCTTCACGCCGGAGAGATCTTCGTTCCGGTAGCGGTACCAGACCACACAGCAGAGGGTGATCGCGAGCACGACACCGGGCAGCAGGCCTCCGGTGAACAGTGCAGCGATGGACACGCCGGTCACCGAGCCGATGGTGATCAGCACGAGGCTCGGCGGAATGGTCTCGGTCTGTGCGCCGGTCGCGGACAGCAGGGCGACGAGATCGCCGCGCTTCGCCCCGCGCTTCTGCATCTCGGGGAACAGGACGGGCGCGACGGCGGCCATGTCGGCTGCCTTCGAGCCGGAGATGCCCGAGACCAGGTACATGGACCCGACCAGTACGTACGACAGGCCGCCCTTCACATGACCCAGCAGGTTGCCGAGGAAGGCGACCATCGCCCGCGCCATGCCGGTCATCTCGATGAGCAGGCCGAGGAACACGAAGAGCGGCACGGACAGCAGGATGAGGTGGGACATGCCCTCGTCCATGCGCCCCACGACCACGGGCATCGGCACGTCGGTGGTGATGCCGAGATAGCCGAGGGTGGCGAGGCCGAAGGAGAACGCGATGGGAACGCCGGCGAACACGTTGAGCGAGACGAGGCCGACGAAGAAGATGAGCAGGTTGTAGTTGCCGAGGTTGCGGAGCAGCGGCCCGAGCGCGAACAGGGCGCCCGCCACCACCCCGATGAGGAGGACGGAGGCGAGGACGTGGCGCCAGCGGCCGACGCGGATCAGCTGGAGGATCGCCGTGATCGTCATGAGCACGCTGCCGATCGGCAACGCCGAGGCACGCCAGGCGTTGGAGATGTCCAGCGCCGGGGTCGAGATGATCAGTTCGTCGTGTGCAAACTCATACGCCGGCCAGACCACGATCAGCAGAAACGCCAGTGACGCCGTGACCGCAAACACATCGAGAAACGCCCGGCGCTCGGGACTCACCATCGAGACGACGGCGGTCATGCGCATGTGCTCGCTTCGCCGCAGTGCAACAACGGAGCCGAGCATGGCGAGCCAGAGGAACAGCATGGA
>CAZEDA010000494.1:0-3148 GCA_964510915.1 uncultured Rhodocyclaceae bacterium
TTGAAGTCGTCGCGGATGAAGTGGGTCTGGTCGTCGAAGATGAACTGCCCGGACAGCTGGCTGCGGCGGTAGTCGGACATCTCCATGTCACCGGCTTCCGCCTCGGTGACATCGAACACGGGACCGAACACCTTGTTCATGGCGAGGAACGCGGTTGCCATGCCGGCGTTGGTCGCGAGGAACGTGCGACGGTCCATGCCGTGACGCTTGGCCTGGGTGTCCGCCATCTCCTTGATGAGTGCCTCGACCTGGGCCTGCTTCTCGGTCTGGGGAATGGGGTTGTATTCGCCGTTGGAAACCATCTGCGTCGGCACCGGGGAGCGGAACGCCACTTCGTCCGCGGGAGCGACCAACTTCATCTCGTCGTCGCTCATGTGCACACCGATATGTCTTTGCATCACCACTCTCCTTTCCCAATGTAATGAAAGAAGAACCAGCGCTCCGGCAGCCTGGCTGCCGTCGATGGTCCCCGACTACCCCGTGAGCTACTTGTCGAACTTGTACGCCTTGTCTTCCTCGACCTTGCCTTCGCAGGCAGCGGCGACGTTGTTCTTGGCGTTGGTGCAGGCAGTGCCCACGGCGACCATGGTGTCGTTGGCGCTGTTCTGATCGTTGCAGAAGTACTCCATCTGCTTCTTCGCGTCGGCACAGTTGCCGGCGCGCTCGTCCTTCGACTGCGCGAAGGAGGCTGACAGGAAAACAGGAACGGTGGCGATGGCCAGGACAGTGGCGGTGAGACGGGACATCCGCATTGGCTCTCCCTAGGGTTCGATTCAGGATCTCTGCGGTGAGCGCCCGAGCAATCCGGCGATCACGCGCGTCGCGTCATGGTCGGGTGCGGGCGGGACCGCCCGCGTGCATGCCCGAGTTGCATGACCGAACGGCAGAACCGCATGACGACCATGCAATTCATGCTAATCCTGTCGGAGACGCGATCACAAGAACTTTCGCTGATGCAATGCAGCAGCGGCGGAGGGGGGCGAACAGACGCTCCCGGCGCGCCTCCGCGGAGGACGGGCGGCGCGGAGATGGGCACTGCACAAGGACCTGCGGCTGACCCCTGCCGCCGCGCGCAGGTCCCGGCGCAAGTCACTGCACGAGATAGCGCGCGACTGCGGACTCGTCCCATCGGATGCCCGCACCGGGGCCTTCGATGGGCAGGGCGTGACCGTCGACCACCCGGACGGGAGTCTGCAGGACCGGCGCTGCCCAGTCGACATATTCGAGCCAGTGGCAGGTCGGTGTCGCGGCGAGCAGATGCACGCTGAACTCGGGGAACAGGTGGCTCGACATCTCCATCCCGAAGGCCTGAGCAAGCGTTGCGGCACGCAGCCAGCCCGTCACGCCGCCGATGCGCTGGACATCCGGCATGACGTAGTCCATCGCCCGGCACTGCAATGCTTGCAACATTTCGAAACTATTGAGCAGGTTCTCGCCCGTCTGCACCGGCGTGCGCAGTGCTTCGGCGATGCGGGCACTGCCCGCGTAGTCGTCGTGACGCACCGGCTCCTCGATCCAGACGAGGCCTTCGTCGTCGAGCATGCGCCCGCGCAGGATCGCCTCGTTCCACGTGAGGCGCTGGTTGTAGTCGGACATCACCGCGACGCGGTCGCCGAGGCGGGTGCGCACCGCCCGCACGGCTGCGAGGTCGTCTGCAGGGTTGTCCCGACCGAGTCGAAGCTTCACCGCGCTGAAGTTGCCTTCCGCCGCGAGCGACTCGGCTTCCGCGGCAACCTTCTCCGCCGGCTGGATCCACAGGCCGCAACTGTTGTACGCGCGAATCGGCCGGGCGGTGGCGCCGAGCAGGTCGGCAAGCGGCAGGCCGCGTGCCTGCGCGAGCGCGTCCCACGCACACATGTCCAGCCCTGCCAGCGCGAGGCCGACGATGCCGGGGGAGTCGATCAGCGTGAGCCGCTTGCGCAGCTTCGCGTCGAGATCGAGCGGCGCGAGCAGGTCGCCGGTGATCATCGCGGCGAGGCCCTGCAGCATGTCCACGACAGGCTTCTGCGCGACGGGCGTAAAGGTAAAGACGTAGGAGCGGCCCGTGATGCCCGCATCCGTTTCGAGATCGATCAGCACGAGCGAGGCATTGGGGATCGATCCCGAGGCCGTGGCCGGGGGAAGCCGGAACGGTACCAGCACGGGGCGAGCGCGAATGCCGCGGACGCGGACGGGTTCCTGCATGGGAGTCACCTTGGCGAAGTTACTGGACCGGCCGGGCGGACGGATGCCGCCCGTCGGCGTGGAGCTTCAGCGCGGCATGCACGAAACCGTGCGCCGGCGTCGCCACACCCAGTTCATGCCCGAGGCGCACCACGCCGCCCGACAGCCAGGGCAGTTCCAGGCGGTTGCCGCGCTGGAGATCACCCAGCATCGAGGCCACCATCTCGGGCGGGAGCGAGTCCAGCCGCTCCAGCATGGCGTTCACTGTGCCGTCGGCCAGCCGCACGCCGCGAGCGCGCGCGATGGCGACGACTTCTTCGGCGAGCTGGCGGAACAGGCGCCGCGTGTCCGGGTCCTCGCGAAGCGGTCCGAGCGGGAGCCGGGTGAGCGTGGTCATCGCCGACAGCGACGCGAGGAACACGAACTTCTGCCAGATGGCTTCGTTGATGTTGTTGGGCACGCGTGCATCGATGCCGGCACGCTTGCACGCGTCCTCCAGCGCCGTCACGCGCGGCGTGCGGTGTCCGTCGAGTTCGCCGAACTGCAGCATGGCCATCGCGCCGTTGTGCCGGATGACGCCGGGCTCCTCGATGAGGGCCGCGATGTTCGCGACACCGCCGAGCACCCGCTCGCGTCCGAACGCCGCAATGAGCTTGTCCTCGGCATCCACACCGTTCTGAAACGAGATGATGGCGCTCGCCGGCCCCATGAGCGGCTTCGCGGTCTCGATGGCTTCGTCGGTGGACCATAGCTTGGTGGCGATCAGCACGTAGTCGGCAGTGCCGACGGAGGCCGCGTCGTTCGTGGCCTGCACCGGATGGACCAGCAGATCGCCGTTGGCGGACAGGACCTTGAGGCCCCTGGCGCGCATCGCCTCGAGGTGGCTGCCCCGGGCGATGAAGGTGACGTCCTCTCCGGCAAGGGCCCAGCGGGCCCCGAAATAGCCGCCGACTCCGCCGGCGCCGATGATCGCGATGCGCATTGC
>CAZEDA010000495.1:0-3146 GCA_964510915.1 uncultured Rhodocyclaceae bacterium
CTCATGCTGTTGCCCCTGTCCCGGCTCGATGGCCGGTACGCGCGGCACTTCATGAAGCATGTCGACTTCGAATAGCCCCCTAATCCGCAACCTTCGCATCGGTTTGCTCGCAGTGCACGTGGCCGTCGGCCTCGGGCTGTCGGGGCTCGCCTATCCGTTCCTCGGCGAGAAGGGGCGGGCCGGCTGCTTCCGCTGGTGGTCGCGACGCCTCCTGGGCATCCTCAATGTGAAAGTCTCCCGCACGGGCGATCCCGATGCCGTGCCGAGGGGCGAGCCCGTGCTCGTGCTGTCGAATCACGTGTCGTGGCTGGACGTGTTCGTGATCCGCTCCTCGCTCGAATGCCGCTTCGTCGCGAAGTCGGAGATCCGCCAGTGGCCGCTCGTGGGGTGGATGGTCGCGAAGCAGTCCACCGTGTTCGTGCAGCGGGCGCGCCGGCACGACACCTCGCGGGTGAACCGCGCGCTGGAGGATGCGCTGCGCGGCGGCGATCGGATGGTCCTCTTTCCCGAGGGCACCACGACCGACGGGACCGAGGTGAAGCCGTTTCATGGCTCCCTGCTGCAGCCGCTCGTGCATGCGGACGGCTACGCCCTGCCGGTCGCGCTGCGCTATCTGTATCCCGACGGGCGTCTCAACGACGACGCCACGTACACCGGGGACCGCTCACTCTGGGATTCCACGAAGCTGATCGCTGCGCAGAAGGAGATTCGTGTGGAACTGCATGTGCTCCCGCCTGTGCATGCGGTCGGGCGCCATCGGCGCGATCTCGCCGAGCACTGCGCCGGCGCGGTCGCCGGAGCTCTCAGCTTGCCAGCGCCGGGCAGTCGATCTGGAACACCGCCCCGTCCTCCAGCCGATACGCACTGAGCGCGCGGCCCCACAGGCAGCCGCTGTCCAGCGACACGTAGCCCGGACCCGCGCGACAGCCGAGCGCCGACCAGTGCCCGAAGAGGATCGTGTGCCGGTCGCCTCTGACGTGGGGAGCATCGAACCACGGCACATAGCCGGGCGGGATGTCTTCGAGTTCCCCCTTGTGGTGGAACTCCATCACGCCGGCGGGAGAGCAGATGCGCAGTCGCGTCATGGCATTCACGATGACGCGGGCGCGATCCCAGCCGACGAGGTCGTCGTCCCACGCATCGGGGCGGTTGCCGTACATCGTGCGCAGGAAGTTGTCGCAGCGATCGGAGCGAAGCAGATCCTCGGCTTCGCGGGCGAGCGATGCGGCCTTCTCGACCGTCCAAGAAGGCAGCAGGCCCGCGTGCACCATGGCCCACCGGCCGTCCACGTGGAACAGCGGCAGGCGCCGCAGCCAGTCGAGCATTTCGTCGCGGTCCGGCGCCGCCAGCACATCCTGGAACGTGTCACCCCGGTGGATTCGCGCGTGACCGCCCGCCGCGACGAGCAGATGAAGATCGTGATTGCCCAGCACGGCGATCGCCCGGTCGCCCAGGCTGCGGATGAGGCGCAGCACGCCCAGCGAATCGGGCCCCCGGTTGACCAGATCGCCCACGAACCAGACACGATCGCCCGCGGGATCGAACCGGACACGGTCCAGCAGCCGCTCCAGCGGTTCCAGGCAGCCCTGCAGATCGCCGATGACGTAGGTACTCATGACCGGACCGGCTGCTCCAGTGAAAAAGGCGCGTTGCCGCGCCTTTGTCCCGATCCCGCGAGGGGGTGCGGAATCACTTGGCCATGCCGACCATGACGTCGACAGCAGCCTTGACCTCGTCGTCGGACAGGGCGGCGTTGCCCCCCTTGGCCGGCATTGCGCGGATGCCCTTGATGGCGTGGTCGTACAGCGTCGGCTTGCCCTGCGCGATGCGCGCGCTCCAGGCGGCCTTGTCGCCCGCCTTCGGTGCGCCGGCGATACCGGCGCCGTGACAGACGGTGCAGGCCTTGTCGTAAACCGCCTGCCCATCGACCTTGGCGACGGCGGCGGGCGCCGGTGCAGCAGCAGGGGCCGGCGCCGCGGCGGCAGCGGCGGGCGCAGCGGGCGCGGAAGGATCGGCGAGTTCCACATCCCCGATGGGCTTGATGCGCCTGGAGATGGCTTCCTCGCTCATCGCGGGATTCTTCGGATCGGTGTCGAGCCCGCTGGTGACGTATTGCGACAGCATCACGATGATCGCGATGGGGACGGCGAACGCCAGCAGCACGACGAACACCAGCTGCTGCGGGGTCTTGATGAAAGTCTCGTGGGTTTCGACGGGGGCGGCCTCGGCCATGGTTACCTCGGAGGTGGAGCGGGAAACCCGCGATTATAGGGGTCGGAGGGTCCTGGAAGCGCCTGTTTTTGCGCCGAAAGACCCTTTCGGCCGAACCGCGGAACGGAAACGACAACGGCATCCCCGTCCCGGAGAGCAAAGGCGGGGCCATGGCGGGGCACCCCCCGCGCGGGCTATACTCCGGCTCCTGCTGCGCGGCCGTAGCTCAGCTGGATAGAGTACTGGCCTCCGAAGCCAGGAGTCGTGGGTTCGAATCCCGCCGGTCGCGCCAATTTCCCCTTTCTGCTCGCGTCATTCGGAGCCTGCCGGGCTCCGCTCTTCGGCTTCGATCCGGTTCCATAGCTGCCGGATCATGTCCTTCAGCATTTGTGCTTCCTCCCAGCGATCGGACAACTCGTAGCCGTCCGCACCGGTGATGGCATATTCCTTCGGCCCCAGTTCGCACAGAAAGGTCAGTGTGGCATCGGGCGGAGCGCGCCGGCGCCAGCTGCGGATGCCGTACTCCCACCATTGCATGAAGAGCTCGACCCAGTGCTGCATGGTCGGGAAGCTGATCTGCACCTGGATCTGTTCGCGGCTCGCCACCCGCCCGTGGAAGCCCCAGCAGTGGTCCAGGATCCGGTGCATGAGGGCGTGGTTCTCGTCCGAGACGGGATACCAGAACTCCCGACCCAGCAGGTAGTGCGAGATGTCCCCCGTCAGGCGCAGGTCGGGAAAGCAGTCGAGCAGACGCAGGGTGAAGAAGAGATCGGTGGTCATCCGGTCCCGGTGCGTCTCGATGTGCACCGGGATGCGGGCGTCGCGCGCGAGCCGGCGCCAGCCTTCGAGGTACGGAATGCACTCTTCGACGGAGTGCGGGCGCACGTCGGGCTGCAGGTTGATGTGGTCCGCGCCGAGTTCGCCGACGTACTCCA
>CAZEDA010000496.1:0-3145 GCA_964510915.1 uncultured Rhodocyclaceae bacterium
CGGTGCCCGAGCCCACCCGGCCCGAGCGCTACTTCCTGATGGCCACGACCGGCGACGAAGTGCTCGATTACCGCGTCGCGGTGGCTCGCTACCCCGGGGCGAAGCATCTGATCATCCAGGGTTCCGATCACGGGTTCGCGGACTTCGAGGACCACCTGGACGCCGTCATCGCCTTCGGGGACGGTCAATGATCCACCGGGCACTTCGCACCCTGGACGGGAACGTCCTGTCGCGACGGCTATAATCCGCGGCCCTTCCGGCACCGCCCTCTTCCGAGCGCGGGCGCGGAAATCTCGCGGAACCAGCATCGGTGAATCTTTTCTACGAAGAGGACGGCAGCTTCAAGGCCGGGACGATCCTCGCCGACAACACCACGTCCCTGCAGGTCGAGACGGCGCACGGCAAGCGGACCAAGGTCAAGGCGAATGCCGTGATGCTGCGCTTCACCACGCCCAACCTGCTCGCCTTCCTCGACCAGGCGCATCACGTCGCCGAGGACATCGACCCCAACTTCCTCTGGGAAGTGGCGCCGCAGGAGGAGTTCGAGTTCTCCGCTCTCGGCAAGGAGTACTTCGGCCACAACCCGACGCCGGAGGAGTCCGCCGGGCTGCTCCTGCGACTGCACGGCTCGCCGATGTACTTCTACAAGAAGGGCAAGGGTCGCTACCGCGCCGCCCCGAAGGAATCGCTCGATGCCGCGCTGGCCGGCGCCGAACGCAAGCGCCGCCTCGCCGAGCAGCAGGCCGAGTACGTCGCGCAGCTCAGCCGGTTCGAACTCCCGGAGGCCTTCCGCGAGAAGCTGGCCGAACTGCTCTACGAGCCGGACAAGAACACGATCGAGTACAAGGCACTCGAAACCGCCTCGGTGGCCACCGGCCTCACGCTCGTTCGCCTGCTCGACCGCTGCGGCGGCATCCCGTCGAGCCACGACTACCATCTGCATCGCTTCCTGCGTGACCACTTCCCGCGCGGTGAGGGCTTCCCGCCCCTGCCGGAGGTCACCGTTCCCGACGACCTGCCGACGGCGGAAGTCGAGGCCTTCAGCATCGACGACATCACCACGACCGAGATCGACGACGCGCTGTCGGTCGTTCCGCTGCCGGGCGGTCGCTGGCGCGTGGGCATCCACATCGCGGCGCCCGCACTCGGGATCGTGCCGGGATCGCCCGTCGACGAGATCGCCGCCGAGCGCCTGTCCACGGTCTACATGCCCGGCAAGAAGATCACGATGCTGCCCGACTCGGCCATCGACCGGTTCACGCTGCTCGAAGGCGACAGCCGGCCCGCAGTGTCGCTCTACGCCATTCTCGACGCCGATCTGACGCCGGTCGGGTTCGAAACGCGCGTGGAGCTTGTGCCGATCGCCGCGAATCTCCGGATCGACGCGCTCGACAACCTGTTCACCGATGCCGCTCTGGCGAGCGGCGCGCTCGATTTCCGGTTCGGTCGCGAGCTGGAGCTGCTGTATCGCTTCGCGCGGGTGCTGGAAGTCCGGCGCGGCAAGGCCGACGGTCCGCCCGATCGCCAGGACTACAACTTCTACGTCGAGAACGATCGCGTCCGCATCGTCGAGCGGCGGCGCGGCTCCCCCATCGACAAGCTGGTCGCCGAGATGATGATTCTCGCGAACTCCGAATGGGGCAAGCAGCTCGTCGAGTACGGGGTGGCCGGTCTTTACCGCGTACAGGGCGGCGGCAAGGTCCGCATGTCCCTCGTGCCCGGACCGCACGAAGGGCTCGGCGTGGAGCAGTACGCGTGGTCGAGCTCGCCGCTGCGCCGCTATGTGGATCTCGTGAATCAGCGGCAGATCATCGCCGCCGCGCGCGGCGAGGCCCCGCCCTACGGTGACGACGACGATTCGCTCGCCGTCACGCTGCGCGATTTCGAGGTGGCCTACGACACGTATGCCGAAGTGCAGCGCGTGATGGAACGCTACTGGTGCCTGCGCTGGCTGATGCAGGAAGGCGTGACGCGCACCCATGCCGTCGTGATCCGGGAGAGCCTGGTGCGCATCGAGCGCATTCCCCTGCTCGCCCGGGTGCCGTCGCTGCCGGAAAGCGAACCGGGCACGCGCATCGAGCTCGACGTCTCCGACATCGATCTGCTGGGTCTGGACGCGGACTTCCGGTTCGTCCACAAGGTGGCGCCAGCAGCCTCTCCATGACATGCGCAGGGGCGTCGCATAGAATGCCGGCCATCGTCGAACGCGCCCCACCGAGCCATTGGCTTATTCGTCGCAGGCCACCCTTCAAGGCACGCTGATCCCCTCCCGGTTCACGCTGCCCGATCCCCGCCGCAGCTCGATGCTGCCGGTGATGCTCGCAATCTCCGTCGCCGTTCACGCGGTTCTGCTGTTCATCAAGTTCGTGCCGCCGGACACCCGGCTGCTCGAGAACCTGAACCCGCCGATGGAGATCGTCCTCGTCAACAGCAAGTCGGCGCGCAAGCCCACCAAGGCGGACGCCCTCGCCCAGGCCAACCTCGATGGCGGCGGCAATACCGAAGCCGACCGCCGCGCCAAGTCCAACCTGCCGGTCATCAGCAACAGCACGCCCGACGAGGAAATCACGCTCGCCGCGCGCCGTGTGCAGCGCCTCGAGAACGAGGTGCAGACGCTCATGACGCGCATGCGTTCCGACAATGTCGTGGTCGCCTCGCCCGAATCGCCGCGGCCCGTCGACGCGCGGTCCGACCCGCGTACCGACCCCGATACCGACGCCCGCCGCATGCAGATCGCGCGGCTCGAAGCGCAGATCGCCAAGCAGTGGGAGCACTACCAGAAGCTCCCCAAGCGCAAGTTCATCGGCGCCCGAACCGAAGGTGTGGTCTACGCGCAGTACGTGGACGACTGGCGCCAGAAGATCGAGCGCGTCGGCACCCACAACTTCCCCGCGGAGGCCAAGCGCCTCGGCCAGTACGGATCGCTCCTCATCACCGTCGCGATCCGCGCGGACGGTTCGGTCGAGAAGGTGGACATCGACCGCTCGTCGGGCTTCCCGGTGCTCGACCGCGCGGCCCGCCGCATCGTGCAGCTCGCCGCGCCGTTCGCGCCGTTTCCGCCGTCCATCCGCAAGGACTACGACATCCTCAGCATCACGCGGAGCTGGGTGTTCACCAAGAGCGATGAGCTGCTCAGCGAGTAGCG
>CAZEDA010000497.1:0-3140 GCA_964510915.1 uncultured Rhodocyclaceae bacterium
GCCCGTCACCTGGTGGACCGCCTCGGGAGCGAGGCGGATGTCGCCGTCCGCGAAGCGATCCTCACGAGCCTCACGCAGATCGGCGACACCGTGTCGGTGGACGGACTGGTGGCCTGTCTCGGCAGCGAAGATGCCGCCTTGCGGAATGAGGCAATCGACGCGATGAAGACGGTGCCGGATCTGGTGGCGCCGATCATGGACGATCTGCTGGCCGATCCGGACGCGGATCTCCGCATTCTGGCCATCAATGTCCTGGAGTCACTCAGGCATCCGAGGGTAGAAGAGTGGCTGCTGGAGGTCATTCGAAAGGACGCGCACGTCAATGTCTGCGCGACGGCGGTCGATCTGCTGAGCGAGGTCGGCACCGAGAAGGCGGTCGAGCCGCTGACGGCATTGAAGAACCGATTTCCCGACGAACCCTACATCGTGTTCGCCGCCGACATCGCGCTCAAGCGCCTTGCGCCGAGCGCGGATCGGCGGGTGCGATGAAAGAGATCGAGATCACGCAGGAAGACTTCGACAAGTTCCGCGAGTACTTCTACCGGAAGACCGGAATCCAGTTCGAGGATACCAAGCGATACTTCGTGGACAAGCGTCTGGTGGACCGAATCGAGAAGACCGACAGCGCAAGCTTCCGGAGCTACTTCACCATGCTCCGGTTCCAGAGTTCCGGAGAGGAACTGCAGGCGCTCACGAACGCGATGACGGTGAACGAGACCTACTTCTTCCGCGAGGAGTACCAGTTCAAGTGTCTCGTGGATTCGATCCTGCCCGAGATCGTCAAGACCAAGCGGCCCGGCGAGGCGATCCGCATCTGGTCGATGCCTTCGTCCTCCGGTGAAGAGCCTTACTCTATCGCGCTCTACCTGATGGAGTACTGGCGCGACCTCGCGCGCTGGGATGTGGAGCTGGTCGCGTCGGACATCGACACCGAGATGCTCCGATGCGCGCGGCGCGGACGGTACTCGAAGCGCTCGGTGCAGAACCTGCCGAAGCGGCTGCTCGACCGCCACTTCGAGATGGTCGACGACGAATTTCAGCTTTCCGAAGACGTGAGGGAGGCGGTGGAGTTCACCCGCGTCAATCTCGCGGAGCCCGCGGACACCGCGCCGTATCGCGACTTCGATGTCATTTTCTGTCGCAACCTCCTCATCTATTTCGACGACGCGTCGCGCCGCAAGGCGGCCGAAGTCTTCCACGATGCGCTGCGCCCGGGCGGGATCATCCTGCTGGGCCATTCGGAGTCCATGAGTCGCATGAGTTCGCTGTTCCGGGTGCGCAAGTACCCCGACGCGATCGTCTATCAGAAACCGGAGAGTCCATGACCCGCGACCCGAAGCGTGTCCTCGTGGTGGATGACGCCGCCACCGTGCGCATGTATCACCGAAACATCCTCGAGGAGCACGGCCTGCTCGTGGACGAAGCCGTCAACGGCATCGAGGGGCTGGAGAAGATCGTCTCGCGCGCCTTCGACCTGCTGCTCGTCGACGTCAACATGCCGAAGCTCGACGGGTACGGGCTGCTGCGGCAGGTCCGTTCCGCGGACATCGTCCAGATGCCGGCGCTGATGATATCCACCGAGGCGCGGGAGTCCGACCGCGGCCGCGCCTATGAGGCCGGTGCCAACTTCTACATCGTCAAGCCCATACGGCCGGCCGACCTGGGCCGGCTATGCCGCGCTCTGCTCGGCGTTGCGCAGGAGGCCGCATGAACAGCCTGCTGGAGCAGTTCATTCTCGAGGCGCGCGACTTTCTCCAGGGCATCGGCGAGAAGCTGATGGCGCTCGAGCGCCGGCCGGACGACGCCGGGCTGATGACGGAACTCTTCCGTCTCGTCCACACGCTGAAGGGCAACAGCGGCCTGTTCGAGTTCCCCGAGATGACGCGGGTGCTGCACGCGGGCGAGGACCTCATGGATTCCGTCCGCGACGGGCGAGTCGCGTACTCCCAGGCTCTGGCGGACTGTCTGCTCGACGCCATGGACTTCGTGTCGTCGCTGCTGGACGAGATTCAGGCGACGCAGGCGATCGACGCAAGACACGCAGCGCCGGCAGAAGCGCTTGCGCGGGCGCTCAGGGCGCTCATCGGGGAGAACGGCAAGGCCCAATCGGCGTCATCTCCGGAGCTCGTGGAAACCAGCGCTCCAATCGAGCCCATGGCGGCGCTGGCACGAGTGCCCGAGTCCGCCCTGATGGAAGCGTGGCGGCGCGCCGCGGCCGGAGGGGAGGTTTTCCACGTCTTGTATCAGCCCGAGGAGGAATGCTTCTTCAAGGGCGAGGATCCGTTCCACCATGTGCGCCAGGTCCCGGGTCTGCTCTGGGGGGCGGTCGCACCCAGGCAGGCGTGGCCGCAGGTGATGGAGTTCGACTGCTACCGGTGTGTGCTCGGGTTCGACATGCTTCTGGCGGCGCCGCGGGCGGAGGTCGATCAGCATTTCCGGTACACCCCGGAACAGGTCGCCATCACGCCGGTGTCCGCGTACCTGCTCGTCGAGATTCGTGGCGATGACAGCGAGCCCGTCGCGGAAGCCGACGTCGGAGAGGCCCTGCAGGCGCTGGATCGTGCGGACCACGGCGATCTCGGCGCGCGACTGCGGTCGCTCCTGGCAACTCACGACCCGGGCGGCTGGCACGGCTCGGTTCTCCGGTGGGCGTCAGTCATCCTCGACTCGTCGCCGGACGAGTCGGATCTGCTCCGTTTCCTTGTCGGCTCGCTGTCGGGACGAATCCGGCCGGATCTGTCGGTGCTTCGCGGTGCCGTGCCCGGTCTCGCAACGCCGGCCGACGACGCGAGCGCGCCCGCGGCTGCATTCGACGCGGACTTCGCGCAGAGCGCCGACGCCATTCTGCGCGCGCAGGCGGAGATTCTGGCCTTGCCGGACGACAGCGCCTGGGCGATCGGTCGCATCCGCGCGGCCGCCGCAACCATCGGGGCCTGCGCGAAAGCGCTCGGTCGTCCTGCCGACGGTCTCGAGGCGGCGCTCGATGCGGCCGTGTCGCAGGCGACGGCCGCTCCGCTTGCAGCCTGGCTCGCCGGCTTCCTGGGTTCCGGGACGCCACCCCGGCCAGCCGAGACGCCGCCGGTTGCGGAGGAACGCCGCGGAGATCGTCGCGAAGATCGTTTCGAGGAACGTCGCGGAGA
>CAZEDA010000498.1:0-3126 GCA_964510915.1 uncultured Rhodocyclaceae bacterium
TCACGCCTTCACGCCTTCACGCCTTCACGCCTTCAGCAGAGCCTACTTCTTCTTGCAGTTGCCGATCCGCTTGGCTTCCATCGTCTCGGAAGTCTTCATCGGCTTGCCTTTCATCTCACCCTCGGACTCCACCTGGATCGTATAGGCGCTGTCGCTCTGCGCCGTGAGCACGCTCCTCGCCGTGGTCTTGCCCATGTCGGGGATGTCGCAGCGCGCCACATACGTGTAGACCTTGCCGTTGATCTGGGGCGGGTCGAACTTGCAGCCTGCCTTCTCGAGCATGGCGTTCTGCTCGCGCATGGCCTTGCCGGGGTCCAGGCACTCCCGCATGGAGAGGTTCTGGACGTTCTGGGACTGCCCCGGCACTGCGCGGGTGAACTCCCATTCGCCTGCCTTGAACTTCGGGAAGGCATCGGCGGCACCGGCGCCGGCCGCGGAGAGGAACGCCACGGCGAACACGAGCGTGCGAAGTGGCTGGGAGACGGCGGCGACGGCAGGATGGAAGGACATGGCAACTCGCGACGGAGACGTTGAAAAGGGCTGGCAGTATCCCGCAAAACGCCGCGAGCGACGAATCGGTGGACCTCTGCGCGACGCCGATGGGCCAAACGAGGCATACTTCAAGGCTGACAAGAACCCGATTACAGACACGCCCAGAGGACTTCCATGGCCCAACCCAACTTCGCCTTCGAGAAGCGGCAGCGCGAGCTGGCCAAGAAACGCAAGAAAGAAGAGAAACTGAAGCGCAAGGCCGAAGCCGCCACGCCGCCCGACGCCAGCCCGGAAGAACCGGCCCCCACGGCAGGCTCTGCCCCCGCCGATAACCAGGCTTGACCGACTCGCCGCCCGCGGCGACGTCTGTGCCCCGCTCGCTCGCCATCGTCGGCGGCGGGCCGGCCGGGCTGATGGCAGCCCAGGAAGCCCTGTCCGCCGGGGTGGCCGTCACCCTCTACGAATCCAGACCCTCGGTCGGCCGCAAGTTCCTCATCGCCGGCCGGGGTGGCTTGAACCTCACCCATTCCGAACCCTTCGACCGTTTCCGCCAGCGCTACCGCGAGGCGGAGGGCCGATTGCGCCCGTACCTGGAGGCGTTCGATGCCTCTTCGGTCGTCCGCTGGTGCCATGGTCTGGGCGTCGACACCTTCGTAGGGACATCCGGACGGGTGTTTCCCACGGACTTCAAGGCGGCACCCCTCCTGCGGGCATGGCTGCACGCTCTCCGCGCTGCCGGCCTGCAGATCCGGGTCCGTCACCGGTTCACGGGGTTCGCGGGGGAGCATGGGCTGCAGTTCGAGACTCCGGAGGGTACGGTCACCGCAAAGCCCGACGCCGTGATCCTCGCCTGCGGCGGCGCCAGCTGGCCGCATCTCGGCTCCGACGGGGCGTGGGTCGCCCCGCTCACCGAGGCGGGCATTCCGGTTTCCCCCCTGCGGCCGGCCAATTGCGGCTTCGAGGTCGCCTGGAGCGAACACTTCGCCCAAAGGCACGCCGGGCATCCCGTGAAATCCGTGACAGCGAGTACCTGCGAACAGGATGGCAGGCTCTGCCAGGCAACAGGCGAACTGATGATCACTGCCACGGGCATCGAGGGCGGGCTCATCTACCAGCTCTCGGCCCCGCTTCGTGATGCGATCGAGCGCGGCGGGCGAGCCGAACTCACCCTGGATCTGGCCCCCGGACGCTCGGTCGAGCAACTGACAAGCGCGCTCGCCCGCCCCCGCGGCAAGAAGAGTCTGGCCCGTCATCTGGAAGCAGCCACCGGCGTCAGTGGCGTAAAGGCCGGTCTCCTCCGCGAAGCGCTGACGGCCGAACAGATGGCCGACGCGGCTCTCGTGGCCTCCACCCTCAAGGCGCTGCCGATCTCGCTGCACGCGACGCGACCGATCGACGAGGCCATCAGCACGGCAGGGGGGGTAGCGTTTCCCGCCCTGGACGAGCACCTCATGCTGAAGGCTCTGCCAGGCGTGTTCTGCGCGGGCGAGATGCTCGACTGGGAAGCGCCGACCGGTGGCTACCTCCTCACCGCCTGCTTCGCGACCGGCGTCGCCGCGGCCCGGGGCGCCGTGGAATGGCTGTCGCAGCAGCCGAAGACCGCCGCGGTATAGTCCGACCCGATATCGAAACCACGTCAGACGCCTGCTCGGCTTTCCTGTCCAGGCGTCCCTCGCCAGCCCCAATCCCCATGATCCGAACTTTCCTCTGCACGCTCGTTTCCCTGATCGCCCTGGTCGCGCAATCGGCGTTCGCGGCGGACCCCTATCCGGCTCGGCCCATCCGCATGATCGTGGGCTACGCGGCGGGCGGCGCCGCCGATGCCGCCGCGCGGCATCTCGCCACCCTCGTCTCGAAACGCCTCGGCCAGAACATCGTGGTCGAGAACCGTCCCGGCGCCTCCGGCTCCATTGCCGCGGCCACCGTGGCGTCGAGCCCGGCCGACGGCTACACGCTGCTGTACGCGACGAGCGATCTCGTCCTCTACCCTTTGCTCACGGGAAACACCACCTTCGCGCCGCTGCGTGACTTCGTCCCGGTGGTCGGCGTGAGTCGCCGGCCGCTGCTGCTCGTGACGACGCCTTCTCTCGGTTTCAAGTCCGCGCGCGATCTCGTCGCTGCGGCGAAAGCGAAGCCGGCCACGATCACCTTCGAATCCTCCGGGGTGGGCAGCGTGGAACACCTCGCCGGCCATCTCTTCCAGAAGCTGACGGCGACCGAACTGGTTCACGTTCCCTACAAGGGCAGTGCCCCGGGGATCCTCGCGCTGCTGGGCGGTCAGGTGCAGATCGGATTCGAAGTGCCGCTGGGCGTGCTGGACCACGTGAAGGCCGGCAAGCTCGTCGCGTTGCTCACGACCTCGAGCGAGCGGCTGGCGTCACTGCCCTCCGTCCCCACCGCGAAGGAGGAAGGCCTGGCCGCGCTGGACATCCGGGCACCATGGGGCGGCATCTTCGCCCCGGCAGGCACGCCCGCTGACCGCATCGCGAAACTCAACGCGGAGTTCGTGGCAGCGCGCAGTGCACCCGAGACCATGGCGCACGCGATCTTCGCGGAAACCATCTCCCTGGCGGGAACGCCAGACGCCTTCGCCGCGTTCGTCCGCTCGGACTACGACCGCTGGGCGGCTCTCAT
>CAZEDA010000499.1:0-3113 GCA_964510915.1 uncultured Rhodocyclaceae bacterium
ACGCCGAACCCGACGACGTCGTCGTCCGCGCCTACCTGGGCAGCTGTCTCGCTCTGCAGGGCCGCGAGGCTTTCCTGCCCTGGAACAAGATGAAACTCACCGAATCCGGCCTCGCCCAGCTGGACAAGGCCCTCGGGCAGATCACGCCGGCGCACGACGCGAAGATCATCGACGGTTTCCCCGCGTCGCTCGAAGCGCGGCTGGTGGCGGCATCCACCTTCCTCGACATGCCGGACCTGTTCCGCCGCTTCGACGCCGGCAAGCGCGTGCTGAAGGAGGCGATGACGCATCCGGCGTTCGAATCGATCCCGCCGATGGCCGCGTCGCGCTTCCACTACCAGGCCGCCAAGGTCGCGAAGAAGGAAGGGCGCAAGGCCGACGAGGCCGCGAGCCTGCGCATGACGCTCGCCCTCGACCCGCAGAGCCCGGATGCCGCGGCCGCGAAGAAGCGCCTGCAGGAGCTCGGCGCATGAACGCCCCGCTCCCCAGGCTCGATGCCGTCACGCTGCGCGGCATCCGCAAGTCGTACGTGATGGGCGGTCAGCCCGTCCCCGCGCTGAAGGGCGTGGACCTCACCGTGCAGCGCGGCGAGTTCGTGGCCCTGACCGGCCCCTCGGGCAGCGGCAAGAGCACGCTGCTCAACGTGTGCGGTCTGCTGGACCAGCCCGACGAGGGGACCGTGTCCCTCGGCGGCTGGGACATGACCACGCTGTCGGGTGACGACCTCACGCTCATGCGCCGCGAGCACATCGGCTTCGTCTTCCAGGGCTTCAACCTGGTGCCGGTGATGACGGTATACGAGAACGTGGAGTTCCCGCTGTATCTGCAGGCGGTGCCGGAAGCCGAGCGGCGCAGGCGCGTGGCCGAGACGCTCGCCCGCGTAGGACTGGAGGACTTCGCGAAGCGCCGCCCGGACGAACTGTCCGGCGGTCAGCGGCAGCGCGTGGCCATCGCCCGTGCGCTCGTGAAGGCCGCCGACATCGTGATCGCCGACGAACCCACGGCGAATCTCGATTCGGTCAACGCAACCCAGGTGGTGGACCTGCTGCGCCGACTCGCGCGCGAGCAGGGCCTCACCTGCGTCATCGCCACCCACGACCCCCGCGTGTCGGATCACTGCGACCGCGTGGTGCGTCTCGTCGACGGAGTGATCGCATGAAGTGGCTCATCCTCGCCGTGAAGAACCTCGGGCGCAACCGGCGGCGCGCCCTCATCACCCTGCTCATCACCGCGGTCGGCACGGCCGCGATCCTCGTGGGCGGCGGCTTCGCGCTGTACACCTACCAGTCGCTGCGCGAGCAGGCCGCGCGTGACAGCGGACATCTCATCCTCGCGCACAAGAAGTACTTCGACGAGGAGGAGGACGCGCCCATGAGCCTCGGCCTGTCGGACTACGCGGCGATCAAGGCGAAGCTGGAGCGCGACGACCGCGTCCGCACCGCGCTGCCGCGGCTCAACTTCACCGGGCTCATCAGCAACGGCGACAAGTCCACCGTGTTCATCGGCGCGGGCATCGACGCGCGGGGCGAGTTCCAGACCAAGGGGCCGTTCCTGAAGATGCTCGCGGGCGACGTGCTCGTGCCCGGCGGCCCGGAAGGCACGGCGCCGGAAGTGATGCTCGGCGGCGAACTCGCGAAGCAGCTCAAGGCGAAGCCCGGCAGCGTGCTCACGCTGCTGTCCACCACGACCGAAGGCAGCCTGAACGCCCTGGACGTCACCGTGCGCGGCATCTTCAGTCTCGGCGTGCCGGAGTTCGACAAGCGCGCCATCTACGTGGACGTCGTCACCGCGCAGAAGCTGCTCGTCACCGACAAGGTGAGCCAGGTGGCGGTGTACCTCGATGCGACCGAGAACACCGATGCCGCGGCCGCGAGCGTGCGCCAGGCGTTTCCGGAACTGGCCATGCAGACGTGGCGCGACCAGGCCTTCTACTACGAGGCCGTGCGCAATCTGTACAACCGCATCTTCGGTCTCATGGGCGGGATCATGGTGGTGATCGTGCTCTTCGCGGTGTCCAACACCATGGCCATGTCGGTGGTGGAGCGCACCCGCGAGATCGGCACGCTGCGCGCCCTGGGCACGCTGCCCCGGCAGATCGTGCAGGTCTTCACGCTGGAAGGCGCGTTCATCGGTGCGGCCGGCGCAGCGATCGGTGTGGGCGTCGGCCTCGCCACCGCGCTGGGGCTCGCCGTGGCCGGGCTGCAGATGCCGCCGCCGCCCGGGCAGTCCGTCGGCTACCCGCTGTCCATCAACGTCGAGACGGAGCTGTACGTCGCCGGTGTGATCACCGTGATCGTCGCCTCGACCGTCGCCGCGTGGCTCATGAGCCGCAAGGCATCCCGCAGACCCATCGTGGAGGCTCTCACCCATGTTTGATCGCATCGCACTCATCGCGGCGGGCACGCTGCTCGCCGCCCAGGCGTGGGCCCAGGACGTGCCCGCCCTGCTCAAGGCCGCGGACGACTACCGCCTCGTTGCCGGCGCCATGGTCGTGGACACGCAGGTGGAAGTGATGAAGTCGGGCGCGCTGGAGAAGGAGCGGCGCTACACCGTGTACGTGAAGCCCGGCCGCAAGTCGATCGTGCTGTTCAAGTCGCCGTCCGAGGCGGGCCAGAAGATGCTGATGGCCGGCGACGACTTCTGGCTGCTGATGCCCGGTACGGGGCGCCCCATCCGCGTCACGCCGCAGCAGAAGCTGCTGGGCGATGCCTCGACCGGCGACATCGCGACGATGACCTGGGCCGAGGACTACGCGGGCACCGTCGTCGGCGAGGAGACCGTCGACGGCAAGCCGTGCGTGAAGCTCGCGCTGACGGCACAGCGCTCCGGCGTGAGCTACGCGCGCATCGAGCTGTACCTCGCCAAGGGCAGCAGCGAGCCGGTGCGTGCGGATCTGTACGTCGCCTCCGACAAGCTCGCGAAGCGCGCGACATTCACCGTCGACAAGGTCGAAGGCCGCCGGCAGGTGACCGAGATGCGCCTGGAGGACCAGATCCAGAAGGCGCGCGAGACGGTCATCCGCTATGTGTCGCGCAAGCCGAAGTCTCTGCCCGACGAGATGTACAACCCCATGTACCTCGCGCGCAGCGACGTGAAGGAGTGAGTGTGCGCGC
>CAZEDA010000500.1:0-3113 GCA_964510915.1 uncultured Rhodocyclaceae bacterium
TCGTGAAATAGTCTTCCTGGAGGATGGCGGACACCGCGTGCGCGAGCATCAGCACGGGCGGCATCGAGGTTTCCACCGGGGTCACGTGCGTCGTGCCGACACCTGCCGCCACCGCACCGATCAGCACGATCTTGTCGCGGTACTTGTCGGCAGGGATCTTCCCGCTCATGACGTCGTAGAAGGAATCCACCTGGAACGGGGGACGGGAATCGGCGCCCTTGTAGAAGTACGTGTACATCCGCAGACCGGGATCGGTTCGGATCTTCAGATTGCCGATCGAGACGCCTTCGCCCAGCTGCAGCTTCACGTCCTTGGGCCCGAGGTTGAGACTGCGTGCCACCACGGCGAGGGACAGGGACGGGAAGAAACTGTCGTAGTAGCGGATCACCAGCGCTTCCTGGCGATTGGCGCCGTCGACGTCGGGGATGCTGTTGAGGTGCCCGACGGCGGCGGAACCCACGCCGAACGGCTCGATCGGAACCAGCACCTGGGTGGCCGGAGTGGGGTACACGTTGTCGGCGGCAGCCCCGACGTTGTCGGCGATGTCGGTGATCGCGTTCTTCTGCACGAATTCGGGGAGCGCACTGTCGGGATTGCCGCGGGGTTCGCCGAGCGTGAATGCCAGAGGAAGAATCACATTGCCGTTGTTCTTGATCGACGCCGCCAGCTTGCGGTCCTTGTTGAGGACCTCCTCCGCTTCGACGAGCAGAGCTTCCATCGTGCCGATCTGTTCCTTGGCGGTCTCGGGAACGCCCTGGTAGGCCTCGATGAGCTTGTTGATGTACTGCAGCCCCGGATCGATCTGGGGTTCGGAGAAGAAGGCGGTGTGGGCGACGACCTTGGCCTTGGCGCCCGCCAGCAGGTCCAGCATCTTGGCGTGCACGTCGCGCGGCCACGGCCAGCGGCCGATGTTGTTGATCGACACATCATCGATGGCGATGACGGCGACCTTGTCGCTCGCGGTGTGACCGGTCGCCCGGAGGCCCATGTCGTAGGCCTTGCGCTCCACGCTCTCGAATATTTCACTCGAAGAGAACAATAGGGCGAGCACGACGATGACGATCGCCAGGAACCAGTCTGTCTTCCAGATCGAGAGCTTGCCCATGTTCGCGATCGCGAAGCCTTAATTCATTGTGTTTTCGGCAGTTAGTCGCGTCATTTGAACATCTTACGACATTTCGCCTGAAAGTCTATGATTTTTTTCTGAAACACGGCTCCGGAACCTGCTCGCCGCCAGATCGAATGGTTCGTAAGCGGCGATCGTGCCAGTCCGTGGTCCGGCGCACCGCGAACTGCTGCGCGACGCCCCTCGGGTCGTCCGGCCATCAGGCGGAACGGACGCCGTTCCGGAAAGCAGAGAGGGACCCCGGAAGCGGGGCGCCGGCCATGTCTTGCGCGGTCAGCCGATCCCGTCGACGAGGACGACGTCGGACGTCGCCGTGCGATTTCTCAATGCCTTGGCGGGAGCGTAGGCGTCGGAGTCGTACCAGGCCTGGGCTGCAGCCATCGACTCGAACTCGAGGATGACGAGCCGGGACGGTGACCAGTTGCCCTCCAGGACCCGGGTTTCGCCGCCGCGGACCCGGTAGCGGCCGCCAGCGCCGGCGACGGTGGGAGCGACGAGTTCCCGGTAGGTGGCGAAGCCTTCGGGATCGGTCACGTTGACATTGGCGATGATGAAAGCGGCCATGGGAACTCGGCGATGTGGGTGGGAACGACCCCGGTCGACCGCCGGGGTGGCGGCACGGACCGGGGCCTGGAACCGGTCAGGAAAGCGCCGCGAGGGCCGCGTCGTAGTTCGGTTCGTTGGCGATCTCCGGCACGAGTTCGGAGTGGATCACCTTGTTGTTCTCGTCGAGGACCACGACAGCCCGTGCGGTCAGTCCCTCGAGAGGACCGTCGACGATGTCGACGCCATACTTGCGATGGAAGTCCCGGCCGCGGAACGTGGAGAGCGTTTCGACATTCTCGAGGCCCTCGGCACCGCAGAACCGCGACATCGCGAACGGCAGGTCGGCTGCAATCACGAGCACAACGGCATTCTTCATCGACGAGGCCTTCTCGTTGAAGACGCGCGTGGATTTCTGGCAGGTGGGGGTGTCGAGGCTCGGCACGATGTTCAGCACCTTCCGCTTGCCGGCCCAGGCGGCGAGGGACACATCGCCGAGCGCCTTGGTGGTGAGGGTGAAATCGGGTGCGGCGCTGCCGGCTTTCGGCAGGCTGCCGGCGACGCTGACGGGGTTTCCTTTCAGGGTGACTGTGGCCATGTCGGCTCCGTTGTTTCAGGGGTCAATGCGGATGAAGTATGCCGAGGGGGCGACCCTGCCACAAGCGTCGGCCGGGTCGCGTGAATCGGCGGTTACGGATGAAAAAGGAACAGCCGGTAGCCGCTCGCGGTGACCGTTCCCGTATCGAGCTGGAGGCGGATCGGCACTTCGGATTGCGCGCCGAACCCCTGCTCCGGTCTGACCGACTCCGGCAGGTACTGGGCAGGCTCGAACACCTGTTTCACCAGCGCACGTTCCTCGGGATCAGTCAGGGTGAGTTCCAGCGAGGGAAAGGCCTGCGTGAGCGGGGCGAGATTTCTCACTGTCGCGATCAGGACCACGCGATTGGGGCGGGCGGGATCCAGCGCCTGGAGGTCCGACGTCTCGATCTCGAGCTTGTCTGTCCGGCGCGGCAACGCGACACGGCACCCGAAGCTCCGGCACATCGCCTCGAGCGGCGCGTGAAGGGCGGGGATGCGGTCGGCGATCTGATTGCGGAAGAACACGATGCCCTGGACGGGCAGCAGCAGCGCGAGGATGACGGTCGCAAGGACCATCACTACCCCTCCGCGACGACGAGCCGTCGGCTCGGTGCGCGACGGTTCCGGCGATGCCTCGGCCGGATCCGGTTCGTCGAGTGCCTCGAATCCTGCGATGGTTCCCGAGGGCGGCGGCAGTCCGCCTGACTGGGCTTCCGGGTAGGCGAATACGGCCTCTTCCAGTCGTGCCGGCGCGGCCGGGGCGGCGGCAGGCGCAGAAGCGGGCGCGACAGGGGAAGAGGCAGGGGCAGGGGCAGAGGCAGGCGAAGCCGCTGGTATCACCACCGTGGCTTCAGGGTCGAAGGGC
>CAZEDA010000501.1:0-3105 GCA_964510915.1 uncultured Rhodocyclaceae bacterium
AGGAAGCGGTCGGTGTCGATCTTCACCTTCACGCCGCAGTAGCTGAAGATGCCTTCGGTCACGACGGTGACGAGATCCACGCCTTCATGCCGGCTCGACACGATGAAGGGCGCGGGCTTGTAGTCGGGGTATGTGGTGCCGGAGCCAATGCCCGTGACGAACACCGGCGCGTCCGCGAGCACTTCGCCGCGCCATTCGTCCGCGCGGTCGAGGAAGCGCACCTTCGCGCCGCCGGTCTCTTCGGTGCGCTGCGCGAGCACGAGCGGGTCTACGCGGGCGAGGCGCCCTTCGACGTTGGCGTAGCGGTCGCAGGCGCCGGTCTTGCCGGGGCGGATGATGCACAGCACGGGGCACGCGTCGCAGCGCACGTTGCCGGCGGGCACGGGCTGGTCGAGGGCGTCGGCGGATTCGGTGTTGGTGTCGCTGCGCATGGGGTCAGACCTTCGTTTGCCTGGCGGCGATGGCGGCGCGCAGGCGATGCGGCAGCACCGGCACGGCGGTGACTCTCACGCCGGTCGCGTGGCGGATCGCGCCGAGGATTGCCGGTGGGGTGGGGATCAGCGCGGGCTCGCCCACGCCCTTCGCGCCGCCGGGGCCGAGCGGTTCGCGGTCCTCGATGAGGATGGTCTCGATCTCGGGCATGTCGCCCACCGTCGGGATGAGGTAGTCGTGCAGGTTCTCGGTCTTGCCGGCGAGGTATTCCTCCATCAGCGCGAGGCCGAGCCCCTGCGCGATGCCGCCGTGGATCTGGCCTTCCACCTGCTGCGGGTTGAGCGCACGGCCGACATCGTGGGCGGCGATTACGCGCAGCACCTTCGTCGTGCCCAGTTCGAGATCGACTTCCACCTCCGCCATCTGCGCGGCGAACGCGTAGGTGGCGTACGGCGTGCCCTGGCCGTTCTCGTCCAGCGGCGTGGTGGGCGGGTCGAAGCGGCCGGTGCCCTCGACGACATCGCCGTGACTGTTCGGGTCGAGCGTGGTGAGGTCCACGACATGGTCGCCCTGCGCATCGGTCACGCGCAGCCGCCAGCCCTCCAGAGCGAGCCTTGCGGGTTCGGTTGCGCCTACCAGCTCGAGGATCTTCGCGCGGAGGTCGCGCCCCGCGAGTTCGGAGGCCTTGCCGGACACGAACGCCTGACGTGACGCCGACGACTTGCCGGCGTCGAGCGTGAGGTCGGTGTCGCCCATCACGTAGCGGAACGCGCTCATGGGCAGGCCCACGGCGTCCGCGACGACCTGCAGCATCGTGGTGGTGGTGCCCTGGCCGATGTCGGCGCAGCCGTTGTAGAAGGTGACCACGCCGTCGCGGCCGAGTCCCACCCGCATGGCGGACGGATTGGACAGCGCCGTGTTGCCGATGCCGTACCACATGCAGCCGATGCCGACGCCGCGACGCCGGTTCGTGGCGGTGGCGTTGAACGCGGCGCTGGCGTCGAGCGCGGTCTTCCACTTCTTCGCCAGCGCGTCGATGCAGGCGACCAGCCCGCAACTCGCTTCGAGCTTCTGCCCGGTCGCCGTGACGTTGCCGGCACGCAGCGCGTTGCGGCGGCGGATGACGAGACGGTCCATGCCGAGGCGCTCGGCGAGGTCGTCCATCATCGTTTCGTGAGCGATGGCGGCCTGTGGCACGCCGAAGCCGCGGAAGGCGCCGGCCACCGGTTCGTTCGTAAGGTACGCGCGGCCGAGCGTAGCGACGTTGGGCACGAAGTAGGGCCCCGTCGCATGCACCGGCACGCGGTTGGCGACGGTGGGCCCCCAGCTTGCGTACGCGCCCGTATTGAAGATGGCATCCACGACCGCGGCCTGCAGCTTGCCCTTGGCGTCTGCGCCGAACCGCGCCTCGATGTGTGCGGGGTGGCGCTTGGTCGAGGCCATCATGCTCTCGGGCCGCGAGTACACGCACGCGACCGTCCGCCCGGTCTTCCACGCTGCGAGGGCGATGAGCGGCTGCACCGACAGGTCGAGCTTGCCGCCGAACCCGCCGCCGCAAGCCGTGGGGACGATGCGAACCTGCGTGGGATCGATGCGCAGGATGCTCGCGACCTCGTCGCGGTCCATGTAGGGCGTCTGGGTGGTGGCGAAGATTTCGATGCGATCGTCCACACGTCGCGCGTAGCCGGCCTCGGGTTCGATGTACGCGTGCTCGACGAATGCCGTATCGAACGTGCCATGCGCCACCACCGTGCAGTCGGCCAGTGCGGCGGCGACGTCGCCGGTGCTCACGCGGCCCTGCACGAGAAAGTTGCCTGGCTTGTCGGATTGCACCAGGGGTGCCCCGGCCTGCATTGCGGCCTCGGTGCCGATCACCGGGGACTCCAGTTCATAGCGGACGGGGATGTCGTCTTCGGCGATGCGCTCCACCACGGCGCGAGGCCCGACCAGCGCGAGCACGGCTTCGCCCCGGAAGCGCACGACGGACTGCGCGAGCACGGGCTGGTCCTTGATGTCGGGGTAGATGCCGTAGCCGTTCTTCGGCACGTCGGCGGCGGTGAGGACGAGTTCGAGGCCCGGGTGCGCGCGGCGCAGCGGCTCGAGGTCGCCGATGCGGAAGCGAGCGCGCGCATGCGGCGAGCGGATCACGCGAAGCCACGACGCATCGGGCGGAATGCCGTCTGCGCCGAAGCGCGCCCGGCCATTGAGGCGCTCGGGGCCGTCCACCTTCAGGGCTCGTGCGCCGAGAGCCTGGCCAGCCTCCGGCTCTGCCGGTGCCTCGATGTCTCGCGAGGCGTCCATCACCGCGGCGACGATGTTCTGATATCCCGTGCAGCGGCACAGCACGCCTCCCAGGGCATCTTCCACCTCGGCACGCTCCGGGTTGGGATTGCGCACCAGAAGATCGGCGGCGGCCATCAGCATGCCCGGCGTGCAGATGCCGCACTGCGTGGCGAGATGGCGATGGAAGGCCCGCTGCAGCTTTGCGAACTCGGGCTGCTGCGCGAGGCCTTCCACGGTCGTCACTTCGCGCCCTGCCACCTGACCGACCGGCGTGAGGCACGCGCACACCTGACGGTTGTCGACCAGCACCGTGCAGGCCCCGCAGTCGCCCGCGTTGCAGCCGATCTTGGTGCCCGTCAGGCCCAGTTCATCGCGCAGCACATCGGCGAG
>CAZEDA010000502.1:0-3100 GCA_964510915.1 uncultured Rhodocyclaceae bacterium
CGCACCTCCACCAGATTGTCCGAGAACGTCGGCGCGCGGCCCATGTCGGCGAACGTCACCGAGTTGACCGCATTCACCGTGCGGCCGCCCTTGGACCGGGAGGCCCAATGGCCCATCGGTGCCATCACGACGCCGCGGGCGACTTCGTCGCTCACCTCGGCGACCGCCTGGAACCGGCCGCGATCGTTGAACACCTCGACGATCGCGCCGGCCGAGATGCCGCGGGCCGCGGCGTCCTCGGGGTGGATCACCACGTTCTGCTCGCCGGCCTGCTTGAGCTGCCGTTCCATGTTGGCGTAGCCCGAGTTGAGGAACGCGTGTGCCTTGGGTGACAGGATGTTCAGCGGGTAGCGTCCCGCCAGGCCTGCGTTGGCATCGCGCGATTCACGCGGCGGAATGTAGTGGGGCAGGGGATCGACCGGCGTGCCGTCCTGATGATCGTTGGAGCCCTGGCGGAACAGCGGCACGACGAAGTTGCCTCCCGCGGCGATGGAGGATTTCAGTTCGCACTTGCCGGAAGGCGTGAGGAAGCCGCCCTCGGCGTGAGGCGCGTACTTGTCGGCGGTGGGCAGGTTCAGCCGTACCCACCCGGTCTTCTTGAGCTGGTCCATGGTGATGCCTTGCATCGTGGGCGCGGCCCAGTCGATGGCGTCCATCGCCATCTGTTCGTCAGTGCGCTGGAATTGAGGGTCATCGAAGCCCATCTGCTTCGCGAGGCGCCGGAAGAGTTCCGTGTTGGTCACCGACTCGCCCTGGATCGGGATGGCCGGCTGATTGAGCGTGAGGTAGAAGTGCCCCCACGAGAACATGATCTCGAACTGTTCCAGCTGCGTGGTGGCCGGCAGCACGATGTCGGCGTAGCGCGCCGTGTCCGTGAGGAAATGTTCGCTCACGACCGTGAAGAGATCTTCGCGCGCGAGACCCGCGAGCACCTTGTCCTGGTCGGGGATCACCACCACCGGATTGGAGTTGTACACGAACAGGGACTTCACCGGCGGGCTGAGCGGCATGGAACCCGTGAGCGCTGCGCCGAGCTGCCACTGGTTGATCACGCGCGTCCCGGGCTTGATCCAGTCGGGGCGCATCAGGGCGTCCCACTTCACGGGGAAGGCCCATACCGGCAGTTGCAGGATCCCGCCGCCGGGCTTGCGCCATGCGCCGACGAGCGCGGGCAGGCAGGTGAGGGCGCGCACGGTCTGGCCGCCGCCGGCATGCCGTTCGACGGCCACGCCGATGCGGATGACCGAGGGCTGGGAGGTCGCGTACTCCCGCGCGAGCTTCTGAATATCGGCAACGGGAATGCCGGTGATCTGCGACACCTTCTCCACCGGGTACTCGGCGGCGCGGGCCTTCAGTTCGTCGTAGCCCACCGTGTACTTCGCGATGTAGTCGTCGTCGGTCAGTCCCTCGGCGATGATGATGTTCATCATGCCCAGCGCGAGCGCGGCGTCGGTGCCCGGACGGATGGGGATGTGCCAGTCGGCGAGCTTGGCGGTGCGGTTCTTCACGGGGTCGATGACGATGACCTTCGCGCCGCGATCCTGGGCTTCCTTGATGAGGTGCCAGTGGTGCAGGTTGGTGCTGACGGTGTTGCACGCCCACAGCACGATGTACTTCGAGTGGATGAAGCTCTCGGGGTCCACGCCCGCGCTGGGGCCCACGGTCATGATGTAGCCGGTACAGGAGCCCGAGTCGCAGAAGGTGCGCTCGGAAATCGTCGCGCCGAGCTTGTTGAAGAAGGCGTCGCCGCAATTGAGGCCGTTGAGGATGCCCTCGGTGCCGAGGTAGCTGTAGGGGAGGATCGCCTCGGCGCCGTGCTCGGCGATGATCTTCTTCCACTTCGTCGTGATCTCGGTGAGCGCGTCATCCCACGACATGCGCTCGAACTGGCCCGAGCCCTTGGGGCCCACGCGGCGCATCGGATACATCAGACGCTCGGGGCTGTGAACGCGCTCTTCATAGTGGTTCATCTTCACGCACAGACCCCCGCGGGTGAACGGGTGGTCCGGGTTGCCCCGCACGCTCAGGGCCCGGCCGTTCTCGACCTCCACCAGCATCGAGCAGGTGTCCGGACAGTCATGGGGGCAGGCGGCGAGGATCGTGCTGCGACCAGCGGGAGGCGGGGCATCGAGCGGCATGGCGGATCTCCAGGGAAGAGACTTCGTTATGGGATGCGTTGGCCCGGAAATCATACGCCGCGTGCGTCGCGATCGGCACGCCTATACTCCGATTCCTCCCTTTCTCAGGACGGTCGGACCGATGAGCCAGGATTTCGACGATCCCCGCCATGCCAATCAGGTGCCTTGGCAACCCAGTCAGCGCTATCCGGACCCGGCGGTCCAGGTGCTGGACAAGAGCTTCGACCGCTACCGCGTCAAGTCGGCGAGCGTCGAGCGCATCGCCCACGGCTGCCGCTGGAACGAGGGGCCCGTGTGGTTCGGGGATGGCCGCTATCTGCTGTGGAGTGACATTCCCAACAACCGGATCCTCAAGTGGGAGGAGGAGACGGGGGTGGTGAGCGTGTTCCGCAAGCCTTCCGGCTACGCCAATGGCAACACGCGGGATCGCCAGGGCCGGCTCGTCACGTGCGAGCACGGCGGGCGCCGGGTGAGCCGGACCGAGTATGACGGTGCCGTGACGGTGATCGCCGACGGCTTCGAGGGCAAACGGCTCAACTCGCCGAACGATGTCGTCGTGAAGTCCGACGGCTCGGTCTGGTTCACCGACCCGCCGTTCGGCATCCTCGGCTACTACGAAGGCGACAAGGCCGAACCGGAGCTCCCGCAGAACGTGTACCGGGTCGACGGCGTCACGGGCGAGATCACGGTGCTCGAAGACAGCGTCGCGCGGCCCAACGGCCTGTGCTTCTCGCCCGACGAGTCCATCCTGTATCTCGTCGAGTCCGGTTCCACGCCGCGAAACCTCTACGCCTACGACGTCGTGGACGGCGGGCGGCGGATCACCAACCGTCGCAAGCTGTTCGACGTGGGCGACGGCACGCCGGACGGCATGCGCTGCGATGTGGACGGCAATCTGTGGATGGGCTGGGGCATGGGGGATGCCGCGGTCGACGGGGTGAACGTCTACAACCCGGACGGCC
>CAZEDA010000503.1:0-3076 GCA_964510915.1 uncultured Rhodocyclaceae bacterium
ACTGCGTTCGGGACGCAGGAGTCGGAGGTTCGAATCCTCTCACCCCGACCATCGAGTCCAATTCAATGCCCAACGGCACCGCACCTGATCTTCATACAGCCGAACCGTCCACCGATTCCAAGCCAAACCCGGTGCGTCCATGGCCAAGCTCATACTCCTAGTTGCTGTCTTCGCGGTGGTGGTTCTGCTTCTCAAGAACTACCAGCGTTCGCTTGCGCGCCAGCGCTCGGAAAGCGAGGAGGGCGCGGTCCAGCCCAATCCGGGTGGCGAGGACATGGTCCGTTGCGCGCAGTGCGGTGTGCATCTTCCCAAGGGGGAGAGCTTCCTCTCCCAGGGCAGCTTCTTCTGCAGTGACGAGCATCGCCGGCTCGGCGTGGCTCCGAAGCGAGGCAAGGGCGAAGGGTGACCTCGCCCCCGGTGGTCGACCCCTCGACGGCAGGGGTTCCGGACACATCGCCCGCGCCTGAGCAGCCCACGGCGGCCATCGACTACCCCGACAGCTTCTGGCGATCCCTTCTCTACTTCAACGGCTACCGGCTGGCCGTTGCCGCGGTCCTCATGCTCGGGACGTCGGTCCTGGGCCAGAGCCTGATCTTCGGCGCCTGGAATCGTCCGCTGTTCATCTCGGGTTGCGCGGCTTACGTCGTGTTCGCCGCGATCGGCTTCGGGACCATCGCGGCGCGGCGGCCGGCCTTCCCGGTCCAGCTGGTCATCCAGGTGAGCGGGGACATCCTGTTCATCGTCCTGCTGCTCCACGCGAGCGGCGGCATTTCCAGCGGCCTCGGACTGCTCCTGCTTGCCAACCTGGCAGCGGCCGGGATCATCAGCCGCGGGCGGCTCACGCTCTTCTTCGCGTCGCTCGCCTCTGTTGCCGTACTGCTCGAACACACCTACGAGGTGCTGTTCTTCTATGGCAGCTACACCCTGTACCTTCAGGCCGGTTTCCTGTCCATCGGCTACTTCGCGACGGCCTGGCTGGCTCATGCCCTGGCGAAGCGCGCCACCGCGAGCGAGCAGCTGGCTGCCCAGCGGGAGGTCGATCTCGCGAGCATGTCGCAGGTGAGCCAGCTGGTGATGCAGGACATGCAGGATGGCGTGATCGTCGTGGATGCCCGTGGCATCGTCCGGCAGATGAACGCCCGGGCGGAAGAGCTGCTGGGGCCGGCGCCGAAAGTCCGGGATCTCTACCTGCAGGAATACAACTCCGGCCTCGCGGCGCGTCTCACGCGCTGGCGCGAGAATCCCCAGGCCGGCTTCGATCCGCTGCGCACCATCCTCACGCAGAAGGTCACGGCGGCCCGCTTCGTTCCGGTGGGGTCGCGGGAAAGCCAGGGGGTGGTGATCTTCATCGAGGACCTGACCCGGATCCAGACCCAGGCGCAGCAGATGAAGCTGGTCTCGCTGGGGCGGCTCACGGCGAACATCGCCCACGAGATCCGCAACCCGCTGTCCGCCATCAACCATGCGACCGAGCTTCTCCAGGAAGAGCAGGGCGCGAACGAGACCCAGCGGCGTCTCCTCCAGATCATCCACGACAACGCCCAGCGGCTCGACCGGATGGTGCAGGACGTCCTGCGGCTCAATCGCCGCGACCGGGCGGTGCGGGAGACCTTCGCGCTGGCCGACTTCCTGAACAACTTCGTCACGCAGTTCTGCGAGATCGAGAAGATCGACCGCTCGCTGATGCGGGTGGAACTGTCCGCCCGACCCCGGGTGAGCTTCGACCGGTCCCATCTCAATCAAGTCATGTGGAATTTGTGCCGTAATGCGCTTCGGTATTGCCGGCGGGAAGCCGGGAGTGTGCGTATCACGGTGGCATCGGGCGGGGCACCCGGTACAGTAGAATTGAGCGTCATAGACGATGGGCCGGGGGTGCCCGAGGCGTTGCGAGCCCACTTGTTCGAGCCGTTTTTCACGACCGCGTCGAGCGGCACCGGGCTCGGGCTCTACATCGCCAAGGAAGTGTGCGATGCCAACGGGGCAAGCCTTTCATATATAGAGCGTGCGGTCGGCGCCCAGTTCATGGTGGTCATCAGAAGCGTGTAGGGGCCCGGACAGGATCACGATCGTGGTCCGTCAGCGTGGCCGCAGGGCTTCGGATCGGACGACAAGCAGGAGAAGAAACCTTGAAACGAAAGGATTCCGGCGCCGGCGGAACAGTGACCCGTTCTGTCCTGATCGTCGACGACGAGGAAGACATCCTCGAGCTCATCGAGCTTACCCTGCTGCGCATGGGGCTCGAGGTGGAGCGGGCGATGGGCGTGGCCGAAGCCGTCGAGAAAGTGAAGACCGGCCAGTTCGACCTTTGCCTGACCGACATGCGCCTCCCCGACGGGGAGGGGCTGCAGATCGTCGAATACGTCTCCCAGAACATCCGGGACCTGCCCGTCGCCGTGATCACGGCTCACGGCAACACCGAGAATGCGGTGGCAGCGCTGAAGGCGGGGGCGTTCGACTACCTGGCCAAGCCGGTATCGCTCGAGCAGCTGCGGACCCTCGTGAAGTCCGCGCTGTCCCTGCCGGCCGGCGGCCAGTCCCGCCCAAGCCCCGACCAGGGGCTGGTCGGCACCTCGGCGGCCATGCAGCACGTCCGGGAGATGATCGACAAGCTGGCTCGCAGCGAGGCGCCCGTCCACGTCACCGGCGAGTCCGGCAGCGGCAAGGAACTCGCGGCCCGGCTGATCCACCAGAAGAGCGTCAGGCGCGACAAGCCCTTCGTTCCGGTCAACTGCGGCGCGATTCCCGAGAACCTGATGGAGAGCGAATTCTTCGGTTACCGGAAGGGGGCCTTTACCGGTGCCGACGCGGACCGCGACGGCTTCTTCCAGGCCGCGCACGGCGGCACGCTGTTCCTCGACGAGGTGGCGGACCTGCCGCTGCCGATGCAGGTGAAGCTGCTCCGGGCCATCCAGGAAAAGAAGGTGCGCAAGGTCGGCTACACCCAGGAAGAGGCCGTGGACGTGCGCATCATCAGCGCCACCCACCAGAACCTGAGCGAGTGCGTCGAGTCCGGCAAGTTCCGCCATGACCTGTACTACCGGCTCAACGTGATCGAGCTGCGCATGCCTGCGCTGCG
>CAZEDA010000504.1:0-3074 GCA_964510915.1 uncultured Rhodocyclaceae bacterium
ACGTCTTCACGTCTTCACGTCCTCAACACCCAAACGCCTACCGCTCCCGTCCCGCCTCGCTGAACGCTTTCGTCACCGGCGAGACCACGTACTCGTAGACGCGGCGTTCGCCGAGATGCACCTCGGCGCTCACGAGCATGCCGGCCGTGAGGCGATGCCGGACGCCGTCGGCCTCCAGCGCCTGCGTGGGTAACTCAACGATGGCGCGATACCGTGCCGCGGTCCGCTCGCCGCCCGGCGCGTCGGTCGCATCGGCGCTCACCCATACGATCCGACCTTCGGCCATGCCGTACTTCTGGAACGGAAACGGCACGACCTTCACGCGCACCGGCTGTCCCTCGTGCACGAAGCCGGCGTCCTGATTGCCGATCCACACTTCCGCCTGCAGCGCTTCGCCGGCCGGGATGATCGTCATCAGGGTGGTTCCCGGGGCGAGCACGGCGCCCTCCGTATGCGTTGCCAGTTCCTTCACCACGCCGTCGGCGGGAGCCCGCAATTCGAGGAACGCGCTGCGCACTTCCTGCTTCGCGAGTTCGCCCTCCAGCCGCCGGATCTCCGCAGCGGTCTCGAGCCGCTCTGCGGTGAGCTGCTCGCGCCTCTGCGAGTCCTTCTGCGCGAGACGGCGGCGCGCCTGATCGATGGCCGCACGCAGACCGGCAATCACATGCGTCTGCGACTCCAGATCCTGCTCGGTCTCGGCGCGCTTGCGCCGCTTGTCCTCCGCCTGAAGCCGGCCTGCGAAGCCGTCGCGCTGCAGTTCGCGCCAGGCCTGCTCCTCCACCCGGAAGGTCGCGAGCGTCTCGCGCAATCTGCGCTCGACGGCGAGTGACGCGGCGAGATCCTGCTCCGCGCGATCGAGCGCGGCCTGTTCCGTGGCAGTCGCATCCGCGAAGGCCGCTTGTCGCGCACGATGCTGCGCCAGGGCTTGGGCGAAGAGTTCTTCCGTGTCGCTCGGCTGCCTGAGGAGCGTGCGTCCCGTCCACTCCGCATCGATGCGCCGCGCCTGGAGCTTGCGGGAGGCGAGGTCGGCTTCGAGTCGCTGGCGGTCCGCATCGGACACCCTCTGGTCCATGCGCACCAGGACCTGCCCGGCCTGCACGGACTCGCCTTCGCGAACGAGAATCTCCTTCACCACGCCACCGTCGGCAGGCTGAACGACCTGCACGCGCGTCCGCGGTACCAGCCGTCCGTCGGCCACGGCGACGACATCCAGCTTCCCGAACCACGCCCAGCACAAACCAAGTACACAGAGAACGAGCAGCACGCCGAGGACTGCGCGCGGAAGGGGAGACGGTGCCGTCGTCTCGATCCGCTGAAGCGCGGGCGAGAACTGTTCGGCAAGCGCGTTCAGCGTGGCGTCACCGGCAAGAGGTTGCTGCATCGTCGTGCTCATGAACCCCTCACGACTGCAGCGATTCGCGCGCGGCACCCGGAGGCCGGTCCGCGCTGGCAACGGTACGAAGCCCGTCCGGACCCAGCCGCGCCACCTGATCCACCGCGAGCCCGCGCGGCACCGCATGCGCGATGAACAGGATCGTCGCCTGTCCCCGAAGGGCGTTCACCGTGCGGACGAAGGCCTCCGCGGTGGCCGCATCGAGATGGCTGGTGGCTTCGTCGAAGACGAGGAACCGCGGTCGCTTGAGGAGCGCCCGCGCGATCGCGAGGCGCTGTCTCTGACCGCCCGAGAGACCGACACCACGCTCGCCCACGGTGGTGTCGTACCCGTCCGGCATGCGGGCGATGTCGTCGTGCACGCCCGCGAGGCGGCAGGCCATCACGAGATCCTCGAACGTCGCATGCGGACTCGCCACCGCGAGGTTGTCGCGGATCGTGCCGGCGAACAGCACCGTCTCCTGCGGCACCACCCCGAACAGCGCGCGCCGCTCGTTGACGGCCAGCGCGGCGAGGTCCCGCTCGCCGAGACGGATCCGGCCTTCGCCGGGCGACTCGAAGCCGAGGATCAGACGGGTCAGCGTGCTCTTGCCGACGCCCGACGGACCGACCAGCAGAGTGACACCACCCTGCGGCAGCCGCAGGTCCAGGCCGCGAAAGAGCCAGGGCCGGTCATCCGCGTGCCGGAAGCTCACGCCGTCCAGCACCAGTTCGCCCTCTGCCTCGGCCGGGAGGACGGGAGCGATGCGGTAGGACTCGCCCGGCGCATCCATGAGATCGCCGAGCCGCGCCACGGCCACCCTCGCCCGCTGGAACTCCTGCCACAACCCGGTGAGGCGGAGCAGCGGCTGCGCCATCCGCGAGGCGAACATCTGGAACGCGACCAGCATGCCGACCGTGAAGCCGGGCGTGTCCATCACCAGCGTGGCACCAGTCGCGAGAATGGCCACGCCCATCGCCTGCTCGAGCGTCGTTGCGGTGACGTGGTAGGTGTTGCCGAGCGTTCTCGTGCGGAATGCGGCGGCGAGACTCTGCGCGAGCGTGTTCTCGTAGCGTCGCTGCACCACGGGTTCCATCTGCAGCGTCTTCACCGTGGCCATGCCGGCCACGTACTCGGTGACGAGCGCCTGATTCCTGGCGCCGATCAGGAACTGCTGATCGAGTCTCGCGCGGAGGGCCGGCGTGACGACGATGCTGGCCACGACCAGGACTGCGAGAAATCCGAGCGCGACGGCCGTGAGCGCGGCGCTGTACCAGAACATGATCGCGAGGAAGATCACGAGAAACGGCAGATCGAGCAGCAGCGTCACGGCCGCGCCGGACACGAACTCGCGGATCGTCTCGACACCCTGAAGGCGGGAGATGACGGTTCCGGTGGGCCGGCGCTCGAAGAACCGCGGCGGCAGCCGGAGCAGATGCGCAAACGCCCGCGAGCCGATGGCCGCATCGATGCGGTTGCCCGTGTGCGCCACCAGGTACTGCCGCACCCACGTCATCACGCCGGAGAACAGCACGAAGGCGGCAAGCGCAACGGTCACCACCGCGAGCGTGCTGCGCGTCTGATGCACGACCACCTTGTCGATGACGATCTGCGTGAACAGCGGCACACCGAGCGCGAGCAGCTGGATCGCCGCCGAGGCCAGGAGGACATCGCGCCACAGGGTGCGATGACGCAGGACATC